>CAZZVH010000628.1:0-1504 GCA_964657365.1 uncultured Burkholderiaceae bacterium | reverse complement strand
TCCCGGGGCCGTGGTGATCGGCTCAGACCAGGTCGCCGAACTCGACGGCGTCGCGCTCGGCAAGCCGGGCGGCCATGGCCGCGCCACCGCGCAGTTGCGCACGATGCGCGGGCGCCGCGTGCTGTTCCACACCGCGGTCGCCGTCGTGCGGCGCGCGACCGGATTCCACGCCTGCGAGTCGGCGACCGTGACCGTGACGTTCCGCGATCTCGGCGACGACGAGATCGAGCGCTACCTGCTGGCCGAGACGCCGTACGACTGTGCCGGCAGCGCGAAGATCGAGACCCTCGGCATCGCCCTCGTCGACGCGGTCGACTCGGACGACCCGACCGCGCTGATCGGCCTGCCGCTGATCCGCACCTGCGCGTTGCTGCGGCGCGCCGGCCTCGACCCCCTGGCCGGGATCATCCCCGGATCGGCCGACGACGCATGATGCGATGACAGCGAACGGCTCGCTCTGGCTGGTGCCGAACACACTCGATTTCGGAGTCGCGGGCGGCAACGCGCGGCTGGACGAGCTGCTACCGCTCACCGCGATCCGGACCGCGGCGGGCCTGCGCCACTGGGTCTGCGAGAACGCGCGGACCACCCGCGCCTTCCTGAAACGCGTCGACGCGGTCGTGCCGCTTGCGGAGCCGTTGCAGGCGCTGTCGATCGTCGAGCTGCCGCGGCCGGCCAAGGGAAAGTCCATGCCTGCAGCCGGCACAGGCACTCGAACCGGTGCGACCACCGACACGGCGGCCCTCCTCGCCCCCGCGCTGGCAGGTCACGACGTCGGCCTGCTCTCCGAAGCCGGATTGCCGGCGCTGGCCGACCCCGGCGCCGAGCTGGTCGCGGCCGCGCATGCCGCCGGCGTGCCCGTGCGCTCGCTGGCCGGCGCCAGTGCGATCTCGCTGGCGCTGGCGGCCAGCGGCATGAACGGCCAGAGCTTCGCGTTCGTCGGCTACGTGCCGGTCCAGGCCGACGAACGCGCCGCACGCATCCGCGAGCTCGAGGCGATCTCGCGGCGGCAGCGACAGACGCAGCTGCTGATCGAGACGCCCTACCGCAACGCCGCGCTGCTCGACGCGCTCGTCGCCCATCTCGGCGCGCAGACGATGCTGTCGGTCAGCATCGGCCTGACGCTGGCCGCGGAGTTCACGCGCAGCGACCCGGTCTCGGCCTGGCGCCAGCGGCCGACGGCGCTGTCGAACGAGATGCCGGCGGTGTTCTCGCTGCTGGCGCCGCGCTAGGAGCGGGCGCCGACGTCGTTCAGGACGACGCTTCTTCCGGCACCTTCGCGCCGAACAGGGCGGCGACCTTTTTCTTGGGCTTGATGTTGGGCGACGTGCGGCTCGGGAGGGTGCTGCGCTGCTCCCACGCCGGCGCGGCGTCGGGCGAGCTGGCTTCGTACGGCTTGTCGAAGAACGGGTCGGCCGACGGACGCGGCTGCTCGCGCGGCCGCTGCGGCGCAGGACGCGATTCACGCGATTCCGACGCCTCGCGCGGTTCGCGCGGTTCCCGC
>CAZZVH010000627.1:0-1507 GCA_964657365.1 uncultured Burkholderiaceae bacterium | reverse complement strand
AGGTCGACGGCGCGATCGCCGGGATCGCCGCACTGGCGACGAACGCGAGCGCGGCGGCGAGCGTCACGCGGAGCGCGCGCCGGGCTCGGTGGGGCAGGGTGGTGACCATGATCCGGATTCCTCAGAAATAGAACGACAGGCCAGCGGTCAGCTCGAGGTTCTGCGTGCTCTGGCGCGTGCCGAGCAGGTCGAGCGAGAAGATGTGATCGCGCAGGTCGAGCTGCAGGGCGGCCCAGTCGGCCATGTAGACCCGGTAGCCGAAACCGAAGTTGAGCGTCGGCTTGCGCTGCACGTCGACCTTGGTGCTGCCGACGCCGGCGATGACGTAGAGCTGCGAAGGCCGCGCGTAGCGGCTGCCGACGAAGATCTCGCCGGGCAGGATGTTGTAGCCGACCGACGCGTTGTAGTACGAGAGCGTCGACTTCTCCTGCGGGAAGACACCGCCCGGCAGGATCTGGCGGAACAGCTCGTCGCTGACCTTGCTCCGCGCGTAGACGGCCTCGACGAAGAAGTCTTCGGTGATGTGGTACCCGAGGCGCACGCCGTAGACCAGGCTGGTGCCGAAGTTCTGCGTCGCGTAGCTGCCGGTGAACAGGCCGAGCTCGTAGTCGTTGGAGGCGAACTGCGGCAGGTGGATGCCGCGGCGATCGACCTGCGGCACGACGACCTGGTCGGTCTGCGTCGGCGGCGGCGGCGGATCGGCCGCTTGTGCGGCTCCCGAGATCGCCGCGAAGGTGGCGGCGATGGCAGCGAGGCGCGTGGTCGTCTTGTTCATGCGTGGTCCGGACCCGGCTCTTGCGGCCGTCAGAAGAAGAAGGAGACCCCGCCGCTCCAGGCGCGGTACTGCGTGGTCTTCGCATCGTTGACGAAAACGGTGTAGAGCGAGTAGTCGCCCCGCAACACCAAACGCTCCGTCAGGTAATAGCGCACGCCGAGGCCCGCATTGGCGAGCTTCGCGCTCGTCGTGTCGGCGCTCACCAGGCTCAGGTTCGGGAAGTTCTGGAACTTGCCAAGGCCGACCGTGAAGAACGGCGAGAAGCGTTGATCGGCCCAGGGCTCGGCCAGCAGGTTGAGGTGCCAGAAGTCGCTGCCCGAGAACACGCCCTGCACCTGGCCGTAGGTGAACTCGGCGCTGAGCGTCTCCGACATGCGCACGCTCGTGAACACCTTGAGCATGGGCTCGCCCTTGAAGTGCCCCCAGGCGGCGCCGAGCTGCACGCGCCGGCTCAGGAAGTCGTCGAGCAGGGTCTCGCGAAAGCTCTTCTTGACACCGGCATCGGTGAGCGTGGTCTCGAGCTGCGTGCGGAGGACCCAGCCGACCTTGCCGTCGTCGGTGCGGACGCGATACCAGTCGGTGTGGCGCAGCTCGATCTCGATCCACTGGTCGCGCGGCGCGACGAAGAAGATCGGGTAGCCGCGACCGGGGCCGGTGCGCAGTTCGATGTAGGCATCGGCGATCTGCAGGCGCTGCACCCGCGGGTGGCGGCACGTTTCCTGAGCGGTTGCT
>CAZZVH010000626.1:0-1509 GCA_964657365.1 uncultured Burkholderiaceae bacterium | reverse complement strand
GGCGCTCATCAGACGATCCCGTTCACGTAGGTGACGAGAGTATGGCGCCGCATGGCCGCGTCGTTCGGGCCCCTCCAGCACACCGTGATCTGGACACGGTTGTAACCCGCGGCAGAGGTATCGACCAGGACCTGCTCGCTTGTCGCGGTGGCGCCTGGCAACCCCGGAAGGCCGGGGCCTGTCGTGGTCACCTTGGTCCGCCAGGCCACCACATCGGCGTTGGCGCTGAGGTCGCCGGTGAAAGCGCAGTCGCCGCCGCCAGGCTGGTTCTGGTAGGTGATCAACGAAGCCTGCAGCGCCGCCAGCGTGGCCCGGTCGGCGTGGAGCACGATGTCGCTCGCCAGTTCGTTGGCGAGGCTCGCCGCATCGGCCCGGAACCTTGCGTCGGTCTGCGCATTGGTCGAGATGCCGGCGATCGACAGCATGCCGAGGATGCCCAGCGAGAAGATGGCGATCGCCACCAGGGCTTCGATGAGGAAGAAGCCACCTTGGGATGTGTTCGTGCGACGCATGTCGGGCCTCAGCAGCTTCGCGTGTCGCTGGCCAGCGTCACGGACGGGTCGCAGAGATGGACCAGGCCGCCGCTCGGGATCTCGATGCGCGGGCAGTGCATCGGGCCACCGACGATCGCACACGTGCCACCGGCGGTGTTCTGAAGGTCGAACGTGTAGCTGCTCTGGTCGCTCGTCGCGCCGAAGCCGTTGAACGGAACGATGCCGGCGAAGACGGTCGGCGTCGAATTACCGACGATCTGGACCGAAGGTGCAGCGGTCACGGAGAACGCGCCTTCCACGGCAGCCTTCGCTTCGACAAGCTGGTACTGCGGAGGCGCCGGCGGCAATATCGTCGGATCGACCGCACGCACGACCCAGCTCCGCCCGTTGACGCTCGGCACCACCACGTTGGCGAGGTCGGCCGTGCTCACATCGGTGTCGGTGAGTACGAACTGGACCTGCGTATTGCGCCGGATAGCCTCTGTCCGGGCCATCTGCACGCCGGACAAGTAGGCATTCGCGGCGCTGGCCAGTTTCGAGCTTTGCAAGTAGAGCGAGATGGACGGCAGGCCGAGGCCCAGCAGAACGGCGACGATCGACATGCCGACGAGCAGCTCGACGAGCGTCACGCCACGTGCACGGCGCCACGCGATGCTCAGCACGACCCGTCCTTCTTCAGCACCCAGCAGGTGTTGTTGACCGTCCAGCCGGCCGGGAGCGACGTCGTCGCCCGCGCATTCGCCTGGTTGACTGTGTAGGTGAACGCATCCATCCCCTTGCCGGGAGTTCCCGTCGCCGTCACCGTGTAGGTGTTGGCGCCGAGATTCGTGCAGGTGAAAGTGAAATGAATCGTTGTCGGGAGCGGAGCGACTGTGCCGGCCGAACAAGGTGCGACGGTTGGGCCCGGCGGGGTCCAGGAGCGGTTGTCCTGGAAGTACTGTTCCATCTTGTTGCGCATGTCCGAGAGTGCAGACACGGCCTCGGTGATGCGTGCCCGCTGCACGTATTCCGCATA
>CAZZVH010000625.1:0-1521 GCA_964657365.1 uncultured Burkholderiaceae bacterium | reverse complement strand
GCGACGTCGATCCGGCTCGACGCGACGAGCACCGCGCGGCCGATGGCGACGCCCCGGGAGACGGGCAGCCCGAACAGCTGGAAGCTCATGGCGACGATCCTAGCAGCGGCGTCGCGGCGGCACGAGCGTCAATGGGCCGGGCCGATCGCTACTGGCCTTCGCCGAACTTGTCGTCGATGAGATGCGTCAACGCGTCCGACGCCGCGATCTCGTCCTCGCCCTCGACTTCCATGTCGACGTCGGAGCCCATGCCGGCGGCCAGCATCATCACGCCCATGATGCTCTTGGCATTGACGCGACGGCCGTTGCGGCTGAGGAAGACCTCGCTGCGGAAGCTGCCGGCGAGCTTGGTGAGCTTGGCCGACGCGCGCGCGTGCAGGCCGAGCTTGTTACTGATCCTGATGGTCTTTTTGATCACTGCTGGCGGCCTTGCGCGTCTGGTTCTGGGGGCGCGACGTGGCGACCTGCATGACGCCCTGCGTCGCCCCCGCCACCGCGCGGGCCACCACCGAATCGAGCGAATCGGCGCTGTAGCAGAGCGACCGCCACAGCATCGGCACGTTCACGCCCGCGACGACCTTGACCTGCACGCCGTCGGCCAGCCGCTGCGCGACGTTGCACGGCGTCGCGCCGAAGACGTCGGTGAAGATGAGCGCTTCGGGCGTGCGGATGCGCTCGAGCATCTGCCGCCCTTGCGCCTCGATCTCCTCGATCGGCATGTTGGGCAGCACGTCGAGCGCCGCCAGATTCGCTGCGCAATCGGGAAAGGCGTGTTCGGCAACGGCTTTCAGCGACGACGCGAGCGGCGCATGGGCAATGATGAGAAGTCCTGGCATGGCGGGGCATTATCGACACTTCACGGCGATGCCTTGATCGAGGCGAAGAAGACGTCGGCAGCGTCGATGAGCGAGCTCTCGCCGAGAACGGTCGCCTGGTAGACGCGGGTGCCGCGCACGAAGAACGCCGCCTCCTCGTGCACCGCACGCCGATCGCTCAGCCGGCCCGCGATGCGGAGGCGGCCGCTCAGCGGGTTCGGCGTCGCGCCCGGCACGGCCAGCGCGGATTCCGACGCCTGGCCCTCGATGTTGGCGACGGCGGCGGCGCGCAGGATTCGGATCAGCGGCGCGACGCGCGCCGCATCGCCCGCGTCGGCAACGGTCAGCGAAAAGGTCGCGCCAGCCGCGTGGCAGGCTTCCATCCGCATCGGCGTCTCGACGCCGTCGAGCCGCACGGACCGGGCGTCGTGCGTCGGGCGGCAGGGAAACAGCATCTCGACGGCGCCCCCGTCGGGGCGCGCCGTGCGCCAGTCGAGCGCCGGCGAGCAGGCCGCGCAGGCCGCGACGACCAGCGCGATCGCGGCTCGGGTCGTCGACAGCGTCGCCATGCCGGTCGATTATCCCGATGCCGGCGACGTGGCCGGGCATCGACAATTCGCCATGGCCAACCCTCCCTCCCCACCGGGCGAGTCCGCTGAACGCGGTGCGGCCGGGCCCCTGGCGCGCGCCGGCATCCGTGTGCTCG
>CAZZVH010000624.1:0-1525 GCA_964657365.1 uncultured Burkholderiaceae bacterium | reverse complement strand
CTCGCTCCCGGCGCGTCGGCGTCGGCGCCGGTCGCCAGCGAGACGGTCACCGTCACCACCGACGTCTACCGCGCGACCTTCGATACCAGGGGCGCCGATCTGGTGGGCCTGGCGCTGCTCGGCCAGGACGAGCACGTCGAGCGGCCGTGGTACGGCGCGTTCCTCGACCTGTTCGGTCAGGGCGCCGCCAAGGTGCCGAGCCAGAACGTGGTCCTGTTCGATCGTTCCAGCAACCGCTACTACGTGGCGCAGACGGGACTCTGGCCATCGGCCGCCGGCCCGGGCGCGCTGCCCGAGCACCACACGCTCATGACCCTCGTCTCGAGCGACCGCAGCCTGAAGGACGGCGCCGACCAGCTGCAGCTGCGCTTCGAGTCGCCCGACATCGGCGGCGTGAAGCTGGTCAAGACCTACACGCTGAAGCGCGGCGACTACGTCATCGGCGTCCGGCACGAGATCGTCAATGCGTCGAACGCGGCGATCAACCCGCAGCTCTACCTGCAGTTCGTGCGCGACGGCAACGCCGCGCCGGGCGGCTCCGGCTTCTATTCGACCTTCACCGGCCCGGCGATCTACACCGACACCAGGCACTACGAGAAGATCGAGTTCAAGGCGATCGAGAAGCGCGAGGACGCCGGCAAGATCCTGCGCGAATCGGCGCCGGACGGCTGGGTCGCGATGGTGCAGCACTACTTCGCCGCCGCGTGGGTGCTCGACAAGTCGGCGGCCCCGGCGTCACCCTGGGAGTTCTTCACCGGCAAGGTCGATGCCAACGAGTACTCGGTCGGCATGATCGTGCCGCTCGGCGAGATCGCCGCCGGTGCGACGAAGACCGTCGACGCCAAGCTGTTCGCCGGGCCGCAGGAAGAGAACAAGCTGGCGGCGCTCGCGCCCGGCCTCGAGCTCGTCAAGGACTACGGCATCTTCAAGATCCTGGCCGAGCCGCTGTTCTACGTGCTGACGAAGCTGCATGCCCTGTTCGGCAACTGGGGCTGGGCCATCGTCGGCCTCGTCGTGCTGCTCAAGATCGCCTTCTACTGGCTCAATGCCAAGGCCTACGGCTCGATGGCTAAGATGAAGGCCATCAACCCCCGCATCACGGAGATGCGCGCGCGCCTGAAGGACAAGCCGCAGCAGATGCAGCAGGAGATGATGCGCATCTACAAGGAAGAGAAGGTCAACCCGCTCGGCGGCTGCCTGCCGATCGTCGCGCAGATGCCGTTCTTCCTGTCGCTGTACTGGGTGCTGCTGTCGACGGTCGAGATGCGCAACGCGCCGTGGATCGGCTGGATCCACGATCTCTCCGTGCGCGACCCGTACTTCATCCTGCCGCTGCTGATGACCTGCACGAGCCTGCTGCAGACCTGGCTCAATCCGACGCCGCCGGACCCGGTGCAGGCCAAGATGATGTGGTTCATGCCGCTCATCTTCTCGGTGATGTTCTTCTTCTTCCCGGCCGGCCTGGTGCTCTACTGGCTGACCAACAACATCCTGTCGATCGCCCAGCAGTACGTCATCAACAAGC
>CAZZVH010000623.1:0-1527 GCA_964657365.1 uncultured Burkholderiaceae bacterium | reverse complement strand
CGCCTCACGGGCGGCTTCGCGAGATTCGCGCGCCGTCATCGGTGCACTGCCGCCGGAGGGCAACGGCGCGGGTGCCGACGGCGCGGCCGACATCACCGGCGACGTGCTCGTGCCCGAAGGCGCCGGCGTCGGCGCGGCGGCGCGCACGGCCGGCGGCGGATCGAACAGCAGCGTGTAGTCGCGCACCAGGCGGCCGGTCGCCCAGGAGATCTCGAGGATCACGTCGATGAACGGTTCCTGCACGCCCTTGTCGCTGACCAGGCGGACATACATCCTGCCGTCGGCGCGGCGCTGCAGCGTGGCGATGGTGCCCGGCAGGACCGGATTGTAGTCGACGTTCGCGGCGCGATAGGCCTCGGGCGACGCGACGCGGATCTTCAGGTTCGCCTGTTCGTCGGCGGAGAGGCTGGTGACCTCGATCTCGGCCTGCATCGCTTCGCCCAGGCCCGATTGCACGGTCAGGCGGCCGAGGCCGAGGGCGGCCGCGTACGGAGAGATGAGGCACAGCGCCGCAGCGGCGACGCCGGTCAGCGCGAAGCGCCCCGAGATCTTCAATTTTCTTTTCAAGGCGTCTCCCGAATGGACAAAACCGGCTCGCGATCGAGCTTGCCGCTCTCGATGAGGCCCCTCACAACGCCCTTGTAACGGCGGGCTGCAAAGGCGGAAAAGACCATAACATCAGCGAGATACGGTAGCAAGCTCATGCAATGGCTGACATTCGCGCAAGCGAAGGTTCCGAGTCATCTGCACGGCGATGTTGCAGGCAGACAACGCAGTATTGGACGCGAGGCGCACGCCGCTCACGTTTCAAGAAGTATCCGCAGCATCCGGCGCAGCGGTTCGGCCGCACCCCAGAGCAGCTGGTCGCCGATCGTGAAGGCGCCGAGATAGGCCGGCCCCATCGCCAGCTTGCGCAGCCGGCCAACCGGGATGTCCATGGTGCCCGTCACGGTCACCGGCGTCAGCGCCTTCAAGGTGGCTTCGCGCGTGTTGGGCACCAGCTTCACCCAGGCGTTGTCGGCGGCGATCATGGGTTCGATGTCGGCCAGCGGCACGTCGCGCTTGAGCTTCATCGTCAGCGCCTGGCTGTGGCAGCGCATGGCGCCGACCCGCACGCAGAGCGAATCGATCGGCACCGGCGCGGCGCCGCCCGCCATGCCGCGACCGAGGATCTTGTTGGTCTCGGCGCCGCCCTTCCACTCCTCGAGGCTGGTGCCGTCGCCGCGATCGGCGTCGATCCACGGGATCAGGCTGCCGCCGAGCGGCACGCCGAAGTTGGCGGTCTCGGCTGCGGACATGGCGCGCTGCCGCTCGACCGTGCGGCGATCGATCTCCAGGATCGCCGACTTCGGATCGTCGAGCAGCGCCTTCACTTCGGCGTTGAGCGTGCCGTACTGCGTCAGCAGCTCGCGCATGTGCTGCGCGCCGCCGCCCGACGCGGCCTGGTAGGTCTGCGTGCTCATCCACTCGACCAGGCCCGCCTTGTAAAGCGCGCCCACGCCCATCAGCATGCAGCTGACGGTGCAG
>CAZZVH010000622.1:0-1531 GCA_964657365.1 uncultured Burkholderiaceae bacterium | reverse complement strand
AGGGCGTGAAGATCAACGACAAGCACATCGAGGTGATCGTTCGCCAGATGCTGCGACGCGTCCAGATCACGAACCCGGGCGACACGAGCTACATCCTCAACGAGCAGGTGGAACGTTCCGAGTTGTTCGACAAGAACGACAAGGCGATGGCCGAAGGCAAGCTGCCGGCGACCTGGGCCGACGTGCTGCTGGGCATCACGAAGGCGTCGCTCTCGACCGACAGCTTCATCAGCGCCGCGTCGTTCCAGGAGACGACGCGCGTGCTGACCGAAGCCGCGATCATGGGCAAGCGCGACGAGCTGCGCGGGCTGAAGGAAAACGTCATCGTCGGCCGGCTGATCCCGGCCGGAACTGGCATGGCGTTCCACGATGCCCGCAAGGCCAAGGAAGCGATGGACGACGCCGAGCGCCGTGCCATCGCCGTCCAGGAGGCCGAGGAGCTCGCGGCGGTGCAGATGCAGCAGGTCGACGCGGCGACAGCCGCGGCGGCAGCGACTGCCACGGCGACGGACGCGGCAGCCGAATAGGCTGTTTCTCCGGCGTCGACAGGGCGGCCCGCGTGGCCGCCCTTTTTTTTGAGGCGCGCCCGCTCGCCGGCGCGCAGGGTGCCCGGTTGCGGCTCCGTCCGGCCCGGCATACAATCATCGGCTTTTCTGCCGTCGGACCGTTTCGGTCGGGCGACGCAGCCAGCGAGCGGCGAGAGCGAGGCCGGAGTGGAGCGTGCGGGGGTCCGCATGCTTCGACGAACCGGCAAGCTGCTGCCCACAACGAAATCGAGTCTTCATGCCCACGATCAACCAGCTCGTCCGCCACGGCCGCGAGACCGAAACAGTCAAGTCGAAATCGCCTGCCTTGCAGGGCGGTCCGCAACGGCGCGGCGTCTGCACCCGCGTCTACACGACGACGCCGAAGAAGCCGAACTCGGCCCTGCGCAAGGTCGCCAAGGTGCGCCTGACCAACGGCTTCGAGATCATTTCGTACATCGGCGGCGAAGGCCACAACCTGCAGGAGCACAGCGTGGTGCTCGTGCGCGGCGGCCGCGTCAAGGACTTGCCGGGCGTGCGCTACCACATCGTGCGCGGCTCGCTCGACCTGCAAGGCGTCAAGGATCGCAAGCAATCGCGCTCGAAGTACGGCGCCAAGCGCCCGAAGAAGGCCTGAGTTTTCGTCGCCGCGGAGCGTTCCGCGGCCGACAAGGTTCGATCCCTGCCCGGCCCCGTGCCGGGTTTGGATTTCATGGCGGTCCATGTCGGGCCGCCGAGTAAGTGGGCCACCGTCATGGTGGCCCGCGGTTTCCGCGAAAGCGGGCACCAACTGAAGCAAAAGGAAGAGTGTCATGCCGCGTCGTCGCGAAGTCCCCAAACGGGACATCCTCCCCGATCCGAAATTCGGTTCGGTCGATCTCTCCAAGTTCATGAACGTGATCATGGAGTCGGGAAAGAAGGCCGTCGCCGAACGCATCATCTACGGTGCGCTCGAGCAGGTCGAGAAGAAGTCGGGCAAGGATCCGCTCGAGATCTTCATCGTCGCC
>CAZZVH010000621.1:0-1533 GCA_964657365.1 uncultured Burkholderiaceae bacterium | reverse complement strand
TCCGGGCCAGCGCTATCGAACATCGGAAGGATTTCGTGGACAAGAGCAGCGATCGTCTTTTTGGCGCCGCTTCGGGCGCGGTGCCCGGCCGGGCCGGCTTCGACACGCTCATCGTCGGCGCCGGCTTTGCTGGCAGCGTGATGGCGGAGCGTCTGGCCAACGAGCTCGGCCAGCGCGTGCTCGTGGTCGACAAGCGGCCCCATATCGGCGGCAATGCCTACGACCGTTACGACGATGCCGGTGTCCTGATCCATCCCTACGGGCCGCACATCTTCCACACCAACTCTGCCGACATCTTCGACTACCTGTCCCGCTTCACCGAATGGCGACCGTACCAGCACCGCGTCCTGGCCAGCGTCGACGGCCAGCAGGTGCCGATGCCGATCAACCTCGACACCGTCAACATGCTCTACGGACTCAAGCTGACGTCGTTCGAGATGCAGGCCTGGTTCGATTCCGTGGCAGAGAAGAAGGATGCGCTGCTGACCTCCGAGGACGCCGTCGTCAGCAAGGTGGGCCGCGAGCTCTACAACAAGTTCTTCCGCGGCTACACGAGGAAGCAGTGGGGTCTCGACCCCTCGGAGCTCGACGCCAGCGTGACCTCTCGCGTGCCGACGCGCACCAACCGCGACGACCGCTATTTCGCCGACACCTTCCAGGCGATTCCGATGCACGGCTACACCCGCATGTTCGAGAAGATGCTGGCGCACCCGAACATCAAGGTGATGCTCAACACCGACTACCGCGAGGTGGCCGACCTGCTGCCCTGGAAGCACATGGTCTACAGCGGCCCGATCGACGAGTTCTTCAATCATCGGCATGGCAAGCTGCCCTACCGCAGCCTCGAGTTCAAGCACGTCACGCTCGACCAGGAGCAGTACCAGGTGGTCGGCACCGTCAACTACCCGAACGACTACGCGTATACGCGCATCAGCGAGTTCAAGCACATCACGGGACAGAAGCACCCGTCGACGTCGATCGTCTTCGAGTTCCCGAAGGACGAGGGCGACCCGTACTACCCGGTCCCGCGGAAGGAAAACGCGGCCCTGTATCGCCTCTACGAAGCCGAGGCGGAGCAGCTGGAGAACGTGACCTTCGTCGGCCGGCTCGCCACCTACAAGTACTACAACATGGACCAGGTGGTCGGCCAGTCGCTGGCTGCGTTCAAGCGCCTGCAGCAGCGCTGGGCCCGTCCCGCGCAAGAGCTTGGCGCCGGGCTCGAGCCGACACGGAGCATGGCGGCGACGGTCGCCTGATCGACGCGGCGCCCGGGGCGGCGCCGTTCGACAGCGACCGCATCCGATCCTGGCTTGCGCGGCCGCCGCGCACGACGCCGCACAATCGGCGCATGACGCGATGCCCGGCGAGCGACCCCCTGTGAGCGAACCGGTCCACCTCGTCGACGCGACGATGTTCTGGAGCGCGACGGGCGGCGGCGTCCGGCGCTACCTGTTGGCCAAGCACGCCTGGTTCGGCCGCCGCCCGGGCTGGCGCCACACGATCGCCGTGCCGGGTGCCGAGGCGGCCGCCGGC
>CAZZVH010000620.1:0-1554 GCA_964657365.1 uncultured Burkholderiaceae bacterium | reverse complement strand
CGATTTCTACATGGCGATGCAGCCCGGCAGCAACCACGGCGTCGCGTACATCCCCGGCTTCTCGAGCGCGGTGTCCGGCTGGAGCAACGACGCGTCGTCGCCGGACTTCGGCGACACGTTCAACGTCGGCCAGGTGATCGAGGAAATGTCGCACGAGCTCGGCCACAATTTCGGCCAGGTCCACACCTTCCCGGACAGCACCAACGGCAACACGCAAAGCTACCCGTTCGCCGACCAGCTGTCGCACTCCACCGGCGTCAACCTGAACCACCCGGGCAGCAGCACGGCGATCGATGCACCGGTGCTGAAGAGCGGCGTCGCCTGGTCGGACATCATGTCCTACCAGGGCCACAGCTGGATCTCCGACTACACCTTCAACGGCATCTACAAGAACGCCGCCGCCTGGTTGACGGGGCCGATCGGCTGGTGGCCGCGGCCTGCAGCGAGCGGCACGTCGAGCGGCCGGGCGAAGGCGCAAGCGGTCGCGTCATCGACATTCGCGCAGCCCATCGCCCAGCACCTGATCCGGATCGCCGCGATCCCGGGCAGCAGCCAGTTCACTCTGCTGACCGACGAGACCGTCACGAGCGCGACGGTGCCGGACGTGCTGCTGCCCGAATCGATGCTGGCCTCGTTCACGTCGCCCTACTGGCTCAAGCTGACGATGAGCGATGGCTCGGTCGGCTGGGTCCGGCCGAAGGTCCAGCAGGTGACGTTTCCGCACGTCTCGCAAAGGCCGCTGACCCAGGCCTTGAGCGTGATGCTTCCAACGGGCCTGTCGGTGCAGAGCATCGAGTTGCGGGCCGGTACCCAGGCCATCGGCAACGTCACGACGCAAGGTGCCGCCAGCCCGCAGGCGCGTGCTCTGGCGGTGACCAATTCGCCGGCGTTGGCGCGCTGGGACAGCGCCGCGACGGAACGCAGCTCCACACTGGCGGTAGCCACCGGCGTGCCGGTCAGCGTCAGCGCGGCAGACGGCCAGGTGACCGCGACCTGGAGCGGCCCCTACACGCTGACGCTGGTCAAGGTCGACGGCGACGGGCGGCGCACCGGTCTCGCGATCAAGGCCACCGGCCCGAGCGTCACGCTGCAGGCGAGCGGGCCGACCACCGGCGGCCATTGGGAAGCGAGCCTCTACGACGGTGTCGTCAAGCGGAGCTACTCGCTGAACGCGAACACCACCCGCTGATCCGCGAGTTGGAGCAGTTGCGCCACGACGCTCGCCGCGACGACTTCGGGCGCCTTGCCCTCGATGCCAGGGACGCCGATCGGGCAGGTCATGCGGGCAACGGTGGCGGGATCGATGCCGCGTTCCTCGAACCGCCGCGTGAACGTGGCGCGTTTCGTCGCCGATCCGATCAAGCCGAAGAAGCCGAAGTCGCCGCGGCGCAGGATGGCCTCGGCGATGCGCTGGTCGAGCGCGTGTTCGTGCGTGAGTACCAGGTAGAACGCACCGACCGGAGCGTTCCGTACCTCGCGCTCGATCGTGTCGCCAGAGATCTGGCGGATGTGGCCGGGCCAGGGCGAGCCGAGGCTCGTGGCGGCCGGGAACTC
>CAZZVH010000619.1:0-1570 GCA_964657365.1 uncultured Burkholderiaceae bacterium | reverse complement strand
CCAACGGCTTCGGCGAGCTGATGGCCGCCAACCTCATCCGCGCCCATCGCGACGAGCTGCAGCACGCCTCGCAGGGCAAGCTCGACCACATGGTGATCGAGGTGGTGAGCAGCCTCTTCGACCAGATCCTGTCCGACATCCGGGTGCCGCCGCAGATGGCGCGGCAGATCGCGCGGCTGCAGCTGCCGGTGCTGCGCGTCGCGCTGAAGGACACCAGCTTCTTCTCGTCGCGCCGCCACCCGGTGCGCCGCTTCATCAACCGCGTCTCGACCCTGGCGACGGCGTTCGGCGAATTCGACCGCGGGCCCGGCCGCGAGCTGCTCACGCGCGTGGCGGCGCTCGTGAAGGAGATCGTCGACGGCGACTTCGACCAGATCGACGTCTACAGCGAGAAGCTGCTCGAGCTCGAGGCGTTCACGGCCGATCTCGCGAAGAAGGAAGTCGAGGACAGCGCCGCCGCCGACACGCTCAAGGTCAAGGAGCTCGAATGGCGGGTCCAGCGCCGCTTCGCGCAGAGCCTGCACGCGGCCCTCGAGCCGCTGGCCATGCCGGCTTACCTCAAGGAATTCCTGACCCAGGTGTGGGCCCAGGTGATCCTCACCGCGGCCCAGCGCGACGGCGCCGACGGCGTCGCCGAGCGCCGCTTCCGGCGCACCGCGTTCGATCTCGTCGCCAGCATCCAGCCGCAGCGCTCGCCGGATCAGCGGGCCCACTTCCTGGCCACGCTGCCCAAGCTGATGGGCAGCCTCAACGACGGTCTCTCGCTGATCGAGCTGACGGCGCCGGCGCGCGACGCCTTCTTCGGCCGGCTGTTCACCGACCATGCCGGCTCGCTCAAGGTGGCGCCCGGCACCGAGCTCGACCACAACATGATGCTGCGGCATCTCGAGGCTGCCTTCCGCACGCCGATCCCGACCGGCGACGACACGGACGCGCCGGCGGACGAAGCCGCATCGGCGCTGCCGGTGCTGCGCGACGTCGTCGTCGAGCAGCGCTTCTCCGCCGACGAAGCCAGCAGCGTCGGCCTGATCGCCGAGACCGCGGTCGACTGGGCCACGCCGATCGGGCCCGATGCGCCGGCCAGCGCCGCGGCGGTCGATGAGCGCGCGGCCGCCCCTGCCGGCGAGCCGACGTCGACGCCGACGCAGGACTTCGATCACGATGGCCTGCCGCCGATCGCGATGCCCGATGCCGTGGCCGCATCGGTGGCCGCGGCGTCGTTCGCGCCCGAAGGCCTCGAGCCGATGGCGGCCGACCCCGACGAGCCGACCGAGGGCCCGCAGCTGCGCCACAACCTGCAGATCGGCGTCTCGTACCGGCTGCAGCTGAAGGACCAGTGGGAGAAGGTGCGGCTCACCTACATGAGCCCGGGCCGGACGCTGTTTCTCTTCAGCTACGGCTCGAAGGACAGGAGCAGCGTGTCGATGACCTCGCGCATGCTCGAGCGTCTCTGCGATGCGCACCGCCTGAAGACCTACGAGCCCTCGTTCCTGATCGACCGTGCCGCGGAGCGCGCACGGCGCCAGCTCGCGGCGCTGCGGCCTGTGGGAAGACCCGTCACGGCCTGAGC
>CAZZVH010000618.1:0-1609 GCA_964657365.1 uncultured Burkholderiaceae bacterium | reverse complement strand
CGGGTCGGCGCCTGCGTCTGGCCGGTGGGCGCGACGCCGGGTGTACCGGCAGGCGGGATCGTGATGCCCGGCCTGCCGCCCCGCGGCGGGATCGCGGCATTGCCGTCGAGCACGGCCCGCAGCTGCTCGCCGCTCTGCGGCCGCTGGTTCGGCCGGATCGAGAGCATCCACGCCACCGCCTCGAGGAAGCGCGGCGAGACGCCCGGGACGATCCTGTTCTCGATCTGGTCGGCGTCGTCCTGCACGGCGCGGGCGGTGGCCGGCGCCGGCGGCACGCCGAACATCAGGTAGTGGATGACGGCGCCGAGCGCGTAGAGGTCGGTCCACGGACCCTGGCGCAGCTGCGTCATCTCGGCGTACTGCTCGATCGGCGCGTAGCTCGGCTTGAGGATCGCGGTGAGCGACTGCGTGCGGTCGCTGATGACGCGGCGGGCGGCGCCGAAATCGAGCAGCACCGGCGGGCCGTCGGGCGGCAGCAGGATGTTGTCGGGCGCGATGTCGCGGTGGTAGACGCCTTCCCTGTGCAGCAGCTCGAGCGCCGACAGGATTGGGTTGATGACGCTCCTGATCCAGGCCTCGTCGGGCGGATGGGCCATGCGCCGGCGCGTGTCGCGCAGGGTCACGCCCTGCAGGAACGGCATCACCATGTAGGCGGTGGCGTTGTCTTCCCAGAACCGGTACACCTTGACCAGCGAGGGATGGTCGAAGCGGGCGAGCAGCCGCGCCTCGTTGACGAACGAGCGCAGGCCGATCGCGTAGGTCTCGGCGAACGAGCTCGAGCGGACCGTGATCTGCGGGCCGAGGCCGCGCGCCGCCAGCGAGGCCGGCATGTATTCCTTGAGCGCCACCTCGCGCTCGAGCGAGTGGTCGTTGGCGAGATAGACGATGCCGAAGCCGCCGACGCCGAGCACCCGGATGATCTCGAACTCGCCGAAGCGCGTGCCGGGCGGCAACGCGTCGTGGTCGGTGCCCGACGGGGCGGCGGGCGGCGGAGGTACGTGTCCGGGCGGGAGGGTGCTCATGGCTGCAGACGCCCGGATCCCGGGCCGGGGCGGAGCTTACCGCAGGGTGCACGCCCGGCGCCACCTGCTTGCGGTGGCGGCGATGGCAAGTTCGCACGACCGGCGGGCAAGCCGTTCCGGAGCGCCGAGAATACGGTCGCGAACCACCCCGAACCCGTCCAGAAACCGCGCCATGGCCACCATCCTGCAGAGTCTTCCCGTCGGCCAGAAGGTCGGCATCGCCTTTTCCGGCGGCCTCGACACCAGCGCCGCGCTGCACTGGATGAAGCTGAAGGGCGCCATTCCGTACGCCTACACCGCCCATCTCGGCCAGCCCGACGAGCTCGACTACGACGACATCCCGCGCCGCGCCATGCAGTACGGCGCCGAGAAGGCCCGCCTGATCGACTGCCGCGCCCAGCTCGCCGGCGAAGGCATCGCCGCGCTGCAATGCGGCGCCTTCCACATCTCGACGGCCGGCGTCACGTACTTCAACACCACGCCGCTCGGCCGCGCCGTGACCGGCACGATGCTCGTGGCGGCGATGCGCGACGACGGCGTCGACATCTGGGGCGACGGCAGCACCTACAAGGGCAACGACATCGAGC
>CAZZVH010000617.1:0-1613 GCA_964657365.1 uncultured Burkholderiaceae bacterium | reverse complement strand
CTGCCGGCCGCCTATGTCGAACGCGTGACGCGGGCCAAGCTCGTGGCCGCGCGACGACGCCTGGCAGCGCGCGGCCTCGCGCCGGCGCCGATCCTCTGCGCCGACACGACCGTGGCGCTCGGCACGCGCATCCTCGGCAAGCCGGCCGATGCCGACGATGCGGCGCGCACGCTGGGCCTGCTCTCCGGCCGCACCCACCGCGTGCTGACGGCCGTCGCGGTCGCCTGGTCCGGCGATGCGAGCGCCAGGGCAGGCACCCGTGCGAGCGCGACGCGAAGCCGCCTCCTGGTGAACGTCTCGCACGTCCGCTTCGCACCGCTGTCGGCCGCGGAGATCGACCGCTACGTCGCCAGCGGCGAGCCGTTCGGCAAGGCCGGCGCGTATGCGATCCAGAGCGCGGCCGCCGCCTGGATCGAGCGGATCGAGGGCAGCTACACCGCTATCATGGGCCTGCCGCTGCACGAGACGGCGACGCTGCTGAAACAGGCGGGCGTCGCGGTCGTTCCCTGATCGCCGTGAAGGGGCCCGTACCGCCGCGATGCAAGACATCCTGATCAACTGGGCGCCGCAGGAAACGCGTGTCGCCATCGTCGAGAACGGCGCGGTGCAGGAGCTGCACTTCGAGCGCGAACTCGAGCGCGGCCGCGTCGGCAACATCTACACCGGCAAGGTCGCGCGGGTGCTGCCCGGCATGCAGTCGGCCTTCATCGAGATCGGCCTCGAGCGCGCCGCCTTCCTGCACATCGCCGACGTGCTGATCGGCAGCGGCACCTCGCGCAACGACCACGGCCCGGGCGCCGTCCCGCCGCCGCCGATCGAGCGCCTGATCTTCGAAGGCCAGACGCTGACGGTGCAGGTCATCAAGGACCCGATCGGCACCAAGGGCGCGCGCCTGTCGACGCAGATCTCGATCGCCGGCCGGCTGCTCGTCTTCCTGCCGCAGGACACGCACATCGGCATCTCGCAGAAGATCGGCTCGCAGGAGCTGCGCGAGCAGCTGCGGGCACGCATGACGGCGCTCTCGCAACAGGGGCTCGAAGGCAGCGACGACAAGGCCGGCGGCTTCATCCTGCGCACCAACGCCGCCGAAGCAAGCGACGCCGAGCTCGGCGACGACATCCGCTACTTGCGCAAGACCTGGGCGCGGGTCCGCGAGCGCGCCTTCAAGTCGCCGCCGGGCACGTTGCTGCACGAAGACCTCAACCTCGGCGAGCGGGTGCTGCGCGATCTCGTCGACGACAGCACGCAGACGATCCGCATCGATTCGCACGCGCAGTTCGACGCCCTCGCGAAGTTCGGCCGCGAATACACGCCGGGCGCGGTCGACAGGCTGCAGCACTACGGCGGCGAGCGGCCGATCTTCGACCTCTTCAACATCGACGAGGAGATCGCCAAGGCGCTGATGCGCCGCGTCGACCTGAAGTCGGGCGGCTACCTGATCATCGACCAGACCGAGGCGCTGACGACCGTCGACGTCAACACCGGCGGCTTCGTCGGCGCGCGCAACTTCGACGAGACGATCTTCAAGACCAACCTCGAGGCCGGCCAGGCGATCGCCCGGCAGCTGCGGCTGCGCAACCTCGGCGGCATCATCATCATCGACTTCATCGACA
>CAZZVH010000616.1:0-1618 GCA_964657365.1 uncultured Burkholderiaceae bacterium | reverse complement strand
GCGCGGCGTGGACGGCCACCTGATCGGCATCGCCATCGTCGGCATCGAGTGCGACTATTTCCAGCGCTTCTACGAGTCGATCGACTCGGCGCGCGAAGGCGTCACCGTGTCGCTGATGCGCCGCGACGGCATGCTGCTGGCACGCCAGCCGCCACAGGACGCCTACATCGGCCGCAGCTTCGCCGACGGCGAGATGTTCAAGCTGATCGACCAGCCCGGCATCGGCACGCCGCGTACCGCGATCGTCAGCGGGCCGCGCGTCGTCGACCAGGGCGACTCGCGGCCGCGGCTGGTGGCGCCGACGGTGTCGCGACGGTATCCCACGCTCGTCGACATCGTCGCATCACAAGGCCTGATCCTCGCCCACTGGCGCCGCACCACGCTCGCGCTGGTGGCCATGGCGCTCGCGTTCGACGTCGTGCTGGCCCTGCTCGCCTGGTGGATCGCGCGCCTGCTGCGCCGCCGCCGCGAGATCCTGCAGCAGCTGAAGACCGCGCTCACCGCCGCCGACGGCGCGAGCCGCGCCAAGACCTCGTTCCTCGCCAACATGAGCCACGAGATCCGCACCCCGATGAACGGCATCCTCGGCATGACCGAGCTGCTGCTGCAGACGCCGCTCGACGCGCGCCAGCGCGAGCTCGCGTCGGCCGCGTACGCGTCGGGACAGACCATGCTGCACGTGCTCAACGACGTGCTGGACGTCTCCAAGATCGAGGCCGGCAAGGTCGTGCTCGAACACGTGGCGTTCGACCTGCCCGAGCTGCTGGCCGACGAGCTCGCGCTGTTCCGCGCCACCGCGATGGCCGCCGGCATCGCGCTGGACGGCGAGTTCGACCCCGCGCTGCCGCGCCGCGCCATCGGCGACCCGACGCGCCTGCGCCAGGTGCTCACCAACCTGTTGAACAACGCGGTGAAGTTCACGGAGCATGGCGGGCATGTGTCGCTGAGCGTTCTTGCTCTCGATGCCGACGCGTCGATCGCCCGCGTGCGCTTCGAGGTTCGCGACGACGGCATCGGCATCAGCGAGACCGCGCAGCGACGGTTGTTCGAGCCGTTCACGCAGGCCGATGAATCGACGACGCGGCGCTTCGGCGGCACGGGCTTGGGGCTGGCGATCACGAAGGAGTTGGTGACATTGATGGGCGGCGAGCTGTCGGTGGTCAGCACGCCGGGCGCCGGCTCGACGTTCCGCGTCGACCTGGGGCTTGGGCTCGCGCCCTCGCCCGCGCACGAGGGCACGCCCGCGCCCGCGCGCGACGCGCCCGAGGCCGACCGCCGCCTCGCCGGGCTGCACCTGCTGGTCGCCGAGGACAACCCCGTCAACCTGCAGGTGGCCGTCGCGATGCTCGAGAGCCTGGGCGCGCGCGTGGCCGTCGCGAGCGACGGCGCGCAGGCGGTGGCCCAGTGTCGCAACGGGTACTTCGATGCGTTGTTGCTGGACTGCCAGATGCCGGGAATGGACGGCTACGAAGCCGCGCGGCGGATCCGGCAGGAAGGGGCGAGGCGGTTGCCGATCATTGCGGTGACGGCCAACGCCATGGCCGCGGATCGCGAGCTGTGCCTGGCGGCGGGAATGAACGACCACCTGCCGAAGCCGTTGTCGCGGGAAGCGTTGGCG
>CAZZVH010000615.1:0-1651 GCA_964657365.1 uncultured Burkholderiaceae bacterium | reverse complement strand
CGCGGGCGTGGGCGTGGGCGTGGTTGCGCGCTTGTCGGCAGCGGGCCTGGTGTCGCCGGGTGGGCTGCCCTGAGACGGCTTGGTGCCGTCCGTTGCCTTGGGCAGCTCGGCACCGTCGTTCCCGGTCTGCGCCAGGGTCGGCACGGCGGTGGCCAGCAGTGCCGCGACGAGCGCGCAGGCGCCTGCATCGACGCGGCCGCATGCTCGGCGAACACCGGCGCGGACGCGTGCGCGCGACGACAGGATCATGCGGTCAGTCTATCGGCCGCCGGGCCGACAATCGGTGCCCGGCCACCGGCCGGCCGCCCCCCTTGACGCTCCCGCCGACGCCGCAGGAATCCCCGCATGACCGCTTCCGATTCCAATCTCTTCACGGCCTTGCGTGCCGGCTTCCCCGCCGACCTCGACGCCACCGCCATCGAGACCGTCGGCGACACGCCGCTGCACTACACGTGGCGCGACATCGAGCGCGCCACGGCGATGCTCGCCAACCTGCTCGGCTCGCTCGACCTGCCGGCCGGCGCACGCGTCGCCGTGCAGGCGGAGAAGTCGGTCGAGTCGCTGCTGTTCTACCTCGCGGTGCTGCGCGCCGGCCACGTCTACCTGCCGCTCAACACCGCCTACCGCGCAGACGAGCTCGCCTACTTCATCGGCAACGCGACGCCCGCCGTGGTGGTCTGCGCTCCGAAGGATTTCCCGTGGCTTTCGAAGCTCGCCTTCATCGCCGGGACGACCTTCGTCTTCACGCTCGGCGACGACCGGACCGGCAGCCTGCTCGAGCGCGCCACGCACTTTCCCGACACGCACCGACCCGCCACGCGCAAGCCGGACGACCTCGCCGCCATCCTCTACACAAGCGGCACCACGGGCCGCAGCAAGGGCGCGATGCTGACGCACGGCAACCTGCTCTCGAACGCGCGGACGCTGCACGACTACTGGGGCTGGCGGCGTCCCGCGGCCGACGGCAGCGGCGGCGACGTCCTCATCCACGCGCTGCCGATCTTCCACGTGCACGGCCTCTTCGTCGCCTCGCACGGCGCCCTGCTCGCCGGCGCGAAGATGCTGTGGCTCGGCCGCTTCGACGCGAAGCGCGTCGTCTCGCTGCTGCCGCGGGCCAGCGTGTTCATGGGCGTGCCGACGCTGTACGTGCGCCTGCTCGCCGAACCCGGGCTCACGCGCGAGGCCTGCGCCGGCATGCGCGTGTTCATCAGCGGCTCGGCGCCGTTGCTGATCGAGACCTTCGAATCCTTCCGCGAGCGCAGCGGCCAGACCATCCTCGAGCGCTACGGCATGAGCGAGACGGTGATGCTGACGTCGAATCCGTACCGGGCCGACGACGGCCCGCGCCGCGGCGGCACGGTCGGCTTCCCGCTGCCCGGCGTCGGCCTGCGCGTGCACGGCGACGACGGCAAGGCCCTGCCCGCCGACGCGATCGGCGGCATCGAGGTGCGCGGTCCGAACGTCTTCGCCGGCTACTGGGACATGCCGGAGAAGACGAAGGAGGAATTCAGCGGCGACGGCTGGTTCCGGACCGGCGACGTCGGCAAGGTCGACGCCGAGGGCTACGTCGTCATCGTCGGCCGCAGCAAGGACCTGATCATCAGCGGCGGCTACAACGTCTACCCGGCCGAGATCGAGAGCGTCATCAACG
>CAZZVH010000614.1:0-1655 GCA_964657365.1 uncultured Burkholderiaceae bacterium | reverse complement strand
CACCACTTGCGCAAGCTGGAGCGCAGCGGCTTGATCCGCTCGGCCAAGCGCGGCCGCGTCCGCACCTGCAGCATCGAGCCGCAGGCGCTGAGCCGCGTCGAGCATTGGGCTGCATCGCGGCGTTCCGACTGGGAGAGGTGCCTGGGCAGGCTCGACGCTTACCTGGCCGCCGCGGCCGACGCCGACGCGCCGCTGACCGACAAGAGGAAGCGATGAAGCGAGCCCCCGCGGTTCACGCCACGACGGTCGTCGAGCATCGCTTCGCGGCGGCGCCGGCCGTGGTGTTCGATGCCTGGGCCGACGTCGCCAAGCGCGCGCAATGGAATCTGCCCGGCGGCGACGACTGGGAGCTCGTTGCGCTCGCGCAGGACTTCCGGATCGGCGGCCGCGAAAGTGCGCGCTTCGGGCCGAAGGGCGCGGCGACTTTCTGGAGCAGCGGCGAGTTTCTCGACATCGTCGAGCACGCCCGCATCGTCAGCGCGGGCACCATGCACGACGGAGACCGGCGGACGTCGGCGACGATGTGCACCGTCGAGTTCTTCGCCGACGGAGCCGGCACGAGGCTGGTCCTCACCGATCAGTCCGCCTTCCTCGCCGGCGAAGCGCCGAAGGATCGCAAGTCGGGTTGTGGAAAGATCATGGCCCGTCTTGGCGCGTTCGTCGGCGAGGCCGGGCGTCGGCCATGAATGTCACGAGGGGAATGTCGTGCCGAAATTCATCACGATCGGATACGGAGACGAGAAGGGTTACGAGCAGACCGATCCATCGGTGCTCGGGGCAGCGCACGCGAACGACGCGCGCCTGAAGGCCGGCGGTGCCTTGATCGGCGTGGCGGGCCAGCCGGTCCAGGTGCGCAACCACGACGGCGCCGGCACGCAAACGATAGCGGGGCCGTTCATGCGGAGCCCGCTGCCGATCGCAGGGTTCGCCATCGTCGAGGCAACAAACCTGCAGGAAGCGATCGCGCTCGTGTCCGGGTCGCCCTGCGCGGTCGCGCGGGGAGTCGTCGAGGTCTGGCCGCTCGACTAGTCAGGTGCGGCGCCGCCCCGGCAGCCCGTAGTCCTGCAGCTTCTCGCCGGTGATCCTGCAGATCCGCCAGTCGGGCATCACGGTCGCGCCCATGTGCCGGTAGAACTCGATGGCGCTCTCGTTCCAGTCGAGCACGCACCAGTCGAAGCGGCCGTAGTCGCGCTCGGCGGCGAGCCTCGCGAGGCGCGTCAGCATCGCCTTGCCGATGCCCTTGCCGCGATGCCCCGGCTCGACGAACAGGTCTTCCAGATAGAGGCCCGGCTTGGCGAGAAAGGTCGAGAAATTGGTGAAGAACAGTGCGAACGCCACGACGGTGCCGTTCTGCTCGGCGATCAGTGCCTCGGCGGCTGGCTTCTCGCCGAACAGATGCGGCGCGAGCGTCTCGGCCGTGGCCTGCGCCATGTGGGCGAGCTTCTCGAAGGCCGCGAGCTGCGCGATCAGGCCGACGATGGCCTCGACGTCGCGGGGCTCGGCGGGGCGGATCACGAAACGGGGCTCGGTCATGCGCGGATTCTGCGGTGGCCGCGGTGGCCACTGCAACCCCGCGCGACCTACAGCGTGCATTCCGGCCGCCCGGCCGTCGTTCGCACGGCCATCGCCTGCGCCGCGGCGCTAGTCGGCGTCTC
>CAZZVH010000613.1:0-1656 GCA_964657365.1 uncultured Burkholderiaceae bacterium | reverse complement strand
GTACTTCCGGCTGCGCGCGAAGATGCTCGGCGTGACCGACATGCACTACTACGACCTCTATCCGCCGCTGGTCAAGGGCGACCGCACCTACAGCCTCGACGACGCCAAGCGCCTGACGCTCGAGGCCGTGGCGCCGCTCGGCCCGGACTACGTCGCCGCCATGAAGCACGGCTTCGACAACCGCTGGATGGACGCCTATCCGCGCCCGCGCAAGCTCTCCGGCGCGCACATGGCCGGCTACGCCTACGACGTCCACCCCTACGTGCTGCTGAACTTCAACGACGACTACGAGTCGGTGACGACGGTCGCCCACGAGTGGGGCCATGCGCTGCACACCGTGCTGGCCGACAAGGCGCAGCCGTTCACCACCGCGAACTATCCGATCTTCATCGCCGAGATCGCCTCGACCTTCAACGAGGCGATGCTCCTGCAGCACATGCTCAAGGTCGCGAAGAGCGACGACGAGCGCCTGCTCTATCTGGGCTCGGCCCTGGAGAACCTGCGCGGTACCTATTACCGGCAGGCGATGTTCGCGGAGTTCGAGCGCGACGTGCACGCCAAGGTCGACAAGGGCGAGGCGCTGGGCGGCTCGGAGCTGTCGAAGATGTACGGCGACATCCTGCGCCGCTACCACGGCGATGCCGTCACGATCGACGACGTCGACACCATGGAGTGGGCCTACATCCCCCACTTCTACAACGACTTCTACGTCTACCAGTACGCCACCTCGATCGCCGCGAGCTCGCTGTTCGCCGACAGCGTCCTCAAGGGCGGCCCGGCCGCCCGGGACCGCTATCTCGACCTGCTGCGGGCCGGTGGGTCGGGCTATCCCTACGAGCTGGTGAAGACGGCCGGCGTCGATCTCGCATCGCCGGCCCCGTACCGGTCGATCGCCGCGCGCATGGACGGGATCATGGACGAGATCGAAGCGATCCAGGCCCGGCACGCCGCCAGGCCGTGAGGTCGGGCACCAGGCCGGCACGCCATCTGCCCGGAAGTCGACGTGGAACGAGACGACGACTTCGGCGGTCTGAGCTTCGACGAGCTCCTCGACCGGTCCCGGCAATTGCGCATCAAGGCCGACGCGGCCCGGCGCGGCCTGGCCGAGGTGGTCGAGCGGATCCGCGCCTCGCGCGCGGTGGCCGAGAGGCTTCGTACCGAAGCCGCGGCGGCGCGGGCGCGGCGGGCCGTCGACCCGGCCCTGCCCGGAACGCACGGCGCCGGCCATGTCGCCGAGACGGTGACCCTGCTCTACGTCAGCCGCGCGGCACCGGCCCTGTCTGCCGAAAAGATCGCCTCGATGACACGCGTGGCGCGGCTCCGCAACGTGCAAGACGGCATCACCGGCCTGCTCGCCTACGACGGCGCGAATTTCGCGCACATGGTCGAGGGGCCCGCGAATGCGATCGTCGATCTGGAGCAGCGCCTGCGTCGCGACCGGCGGCACGGCGACATCGACGTGCTGTCGCTGGCGCCGGCCAAGACAGGGCTGCGCTTTCCGCATTGGCGGCTCGGTTTCGTCGCCGTTCCGCCGGGTGCGGCGGATATCGCCAAACTGCGCGGAGCCCGCGGCGACGACGCGCTGGCACGCTTCGACGACAGTTTGCCGACGCTGGACGAGGCTGTCGGCACCGCGATGCCTGCCTGACCCGGCCT
>CAZZVH010000612.1:0-1662 GCA_964657365.1 uncultured Burkholderiaceae bacterium | reverse complement strand
CACGACGACGGCTGCTCGAAGCGACGCGACGGCAGCGTCGGCATCGACCGACGCGGCGCGACGCGGGCAGGCGCGTCCGCTGGCCGACGGCCGCAGCGTCGCGGCTCGCACGCCGCAGAAGGCGGCTGCCTCGTCCGCCGCCATCGCCACACGCCAGACCCCGGCGACACCCACCGCTCAGGCCGCCTCCGCAGGCTCTGCCAACGACCGCATCTACGCGCTGGCCGACCTTCCCGACGACGTGCGGCGCGATCTGCCGAAGCTCGCGTTCGGCGGCGCCAGCTACAGCAGCGCGGCGACCAGCCGCATGGTGATCTACAACGGCCAGGTGTTCCACGAAGGCGACAGCATCGGCGGCGGCGTGGTCCTGCAGCGGGTCAACCGGAAGAGCGCGATCCTGGCGGTTCGCGGCTACCGTGTCGAGCTGGCCTTCTGAGGCCGGCGGCCAGGCGCGCGGCGGCCCCGCTTTTGCAACAGGTCCGGCCGGCGGCAGGGCGGCGCTCCGGGCGTGACTTTCGACAGCTTTCGCGCCGGGCGGCCCGCTGGCGAGAGACGATACTTCCAGCCGTGGAGGCCGCCCCGCAGGGCCGGTCCGGATCACCAGTGCAGTGACGCGCAATGAGCCTGTCAGACACAACGCTGATCGCCGCTCTCGACGCGGCGCAACGCCTCATCCGCGAGGCGGCGAGCACGGCCGTGGGCGATGCGGCGACGAGCCTGCTCAACGCCATGCGCATGGCGCCCACCTACCGGGACCGCAACCAGCTCTCCAGCACGCAGACGCACCTGCTGCAGAACCGCGAGAAGTTCCTCGCCGCCTTCGCGACCGCCTTGCGCGAGAAGGTCGCCGCCGAGCTCGGCCCGAAGACCCAGGACCGTGGCGGCGCCCGCGAGACCGACTGGCAGGCCGTCAGCCTGGTCGGTGAAGACCAGATCGAGGACCGCCTGTCGTTCGAGCGCATGGGCGCCTTCATCACGCACGAATGCGAAGCCGAGCTGCGCGAGCTGACGAGCTACACCAGCGCGATGCTCGGCCACGAGTGGGCCGACCCGGAGCGCAACCCGCTGCGCGGCAACGTCATTGGCGCCGCGCTGCACGACGCCATCGAGGCCATCACCGACGACAGCGAGGTGCAGCGCCTGCTCGCGAAGGACATCGGCCAGCCGATGGCCAAGGCGATGCCCGCCTGCTACCGCGCCCTCATCAAGGACCTCACCGACCGCGGCGCGCGCCAGGCCGATCTCGCCGTGCGCGCGACGGCGATGCCGCCGGGCGGCGGCGTCGGCAGCAGCGCCGGCGCCCAGCTCGCCGAAGCGCGCCGGATGTGGGAGCAGTCGATGCAGGGGCGGATGCCGCCGCCCGATGCGGTCGACACGCTGCGCAGCTGGGAGAGCTCGATCCTCGGCCGGCACGGGCGCATCGATCCGATTCCCGCGAGCTTCGATCCGGAGTCGTCCGCCGCCCTGCTCGACCGGCTCATGCGCGGCGGCCTGCCCGGCACCACCGGCCGCGGCGCGCCGCTGACGCGCGGCCCGGTCTCGGCCCAGGCCGACGCCGAGCTGATGAGCCTGCTGCGCCGGCTCAACGGCGGCGACACGGTGCCCGGCGCGCTCGACGCGCCGCCCGACACGGTGCGCCAGCCGCTCGACATGCCGCCGGGC
>CAZZVH010000611.1:0-1670 GCA_964657365.1 uncultured Burkholderiaceae bacterium | reverse complement strand
GCCTGTTCGTCTCCGAGCTCTGTCTCGGCACCATGACCTTCGGCGGCGGCGAGGAGGGCATCTGGGGAAAGATCGGCAGCCTGCAGCAGGCCGATGCCGAGCGCATCGTCGGCGGCGCCCTCGATGCCGGCATCAACTTCATCGACACCGCCGACGTGTACGCCGCGGGCCGCTCCGAGGAGATCACCGGCCAGGCCCTGAAGAACCTCAAGGTGCCGCGCGAGAACGTGGTGGTCGCGACCAAGGTCTTCGGCGAGACCGGCAGCGGCGCCAACGCGCGCGGTGCGACGCGCAGCCACATCGTCGCCGGGCTGAAGGAGAGCCTGCGCCGCCTGCAGCTCGATCACGTCGACCTGTACCAGATCCACGGCTTCGATCCGGCGACGCCGATCGAGGAGACCGTGCGCGCGCTCGACACGATGGTCCAGCACGGCCACGTGCGCTACGTCGGCGTCTCGAACTGGGCGGCGTGGCAGATCATGAAGGCGATCGGCATCTCCGAGCGTCTCGGCCTGGCGCGCTTCGAGAGCCTGCAGGCCTACTACACGGTGGCCGGCCGCGATCTCGAGCGCGAGCTGATCCCGATGCTGCGTGCCGAAGGCCTCGGCCTGATGGTCTGGAGCCCGCTGGCCGGCGGCTTCCTGAGCGGCAAGTTCGGCCGCGACCAGCCCGGCGCCGCCGGCGACCGCCGCGTCGCCTTCGACTTCCCGCCGGTCGACAAGGACCGCGCCTACGACTGCATCGACGTCATGCGCGGCATCGCCACGGCCCGCGGCGTCTCGGTGGCGCAGATCGCGCTGGCCTGGCTGCTGCACCAGCCGCAGGTGACGAGCGTGATCATCGGCGCCAAGAAACCCGAGCAGCTCACCGACAACATCGGCGCCACCAAGGTCGCGCTGACCGCCGACGAGATGGCGAAGATCGACGGGCCCAGCGCCTTGCCTTCGGAATATCCGGGCTGGATGTTCGCGCGCCAGGGCGAGCTGCGCCGCAAGCAGATGGCCGAGGCGCTCTCGCCGCCCGGCATGTCGGCACGATGAAGTCACAGGAGACAACGATGAAGCTCAGGCACCTGGTTCTTTGCGGGATCGCGGCGCTGCTGCCCGCGCTCGCCGCGGCGCAGAACGCGCAGACGGCGAAGTTCGTCAACCTGCGCGCCGGCCCGGCGCGCGACTACCCGCTCGTCGTCACCCTCGGTCCGGGCACGCCGCTGGCAGTGCAGGGTTGCACCGACGGCTTCGGCTGGTGCGACGTGGTCGCGCCCGATGGCACGCGCGGCTGGGTCTACGCCGGCAACATCGTCTCGGCCTACCAGAACAACGACGTGCCGGTGCTCGCCTACGGCGCCTCGATCGGCTTCCCGATCGTCAGCTTCTCGCTCGGCTCGTACTGGGGCTCGTACTACCGGAACCGGCCGTGGTACGGCAACCAGGGTCGGTGGGAGCACCACCGCCCGCCGCCGCGTCCGGTCATGCGTCCGCCGGGCGGCCCCGGCTTTCCAGGCGGCAGGCCCCCGGGCGGCGGCCGCCCGCCGATCATGGGCGGTGGCGGCAGGCCGCCCAACCCCGGTGCCGGGGGCAGGCCCCCCGGCGACGGTGGCGGCGGTCGTCCGCCCGGCGCTGGCGGGGGCCGCCCTCCCGGCGGGGATGGCGGTCGCCCGGGCGGTGACG
>CAZZVH010000610.1:0-1677 GCA_964657365.1 uncultured Burkholderiaceae bacterium | reverse complement strand
CGCCGGCCGCCGTTGATGTAGATGCGCTCCATCCCGAGCACCGACGCCTCGACGTACACCGGCATCGCCTTCCTGGTCGCGAACGGCGACGTGCCGCCGACCTGGTAACCGCTGTGCCGCTCCGCCACGTCCGGCAGGCAGTTGGCCGTCGACTTCGCACCGATCGCCCGGGCCAGATTCTTCGTGCTCACTTGCCGGTCGCCGTGCATCAGGACGATCAGCGGCTTCGCGCTCTCGTCCTGCATGACCAGCGTCTTGATGACGGCGTGCTCTTCGACGCCGAGCTGCCTCGACGACTCGGCCGTGCCGCCCTTGTCGACATAGTCGTAGGCATGCTCGGTGAACGGCACGCCGGCACGGCGCAGGAACTGCGTCGCCGGCGTCTCGCTCACATGTGCCTGCTTCCTGGCCATGCGCGCATTGTCATGCGGCAGCGAGCGGCCGCCCGCGTGGCCGCCACATCGGCCGGACGAGGGCCGTCAGGGCCGGGGTGGCGCGTGAGCGCGTGGCTCGCCCATGCACAGGGCAGCGATCTCGTCCTGGCCCAGGCGCTCGCCTTCCATCCGCCAGCGCGACATGTCGACGGCCGACACGGCAGCGCCGGACAAGGCGCGTTCCAGGTTCCTGCGCGCCCGGTCGAAGACGGGCGTGTTCGCGAGGCCCATCCGGGCGACCTGCGTGTTCGCCGCCCCGTCCAGCCTGATCGCGTCGGCCAGGCGGCCCTCGAGCCAGGCGAGCCACGCGAACACGCTGAGCATGTGCGGCAGCATGTCGTCGCTGAGCCAGCCGGTCATCGCCTGGCGCGCGATGTCGCGGGCTTCGTCGAGCCGGCCGAGGAACGTCAGGGCCACCATGGCCGCCCGCAGGCTGATGTTCCGGACGACCGGGCTGGCGCCCCGGGCGAGCACGTCGGCGGCGGTCGACAGGGCTTCCTCGTCCCGTTCGGCACCGAGGAGCGACATGCAGAGGTTGCTGAGCACGTTCAGCACGACGTCGCTTTCTTCCGGCTCGGACTCGAGCAGCGCCGCTGCGCTTCGGAACGCCGCGATCGACACCTCGAACCGGCCGAGGACCGCATCGACGGCCCCTAGCAGGTTGAGGCGCTGCGCCACCGCCCTGGCCGGCCAGGAAGCGTCCTCGAGCGATCCCATCTCGCTGACCGCCTGCTGTGCGGCGTCGACGTCGCCCAGGTGCAGCAGCGCGAAACCCTTGCGGTACAGGCCGACATGGATGCGGCGCGCGCTGCCGGCCTGCCGATAGATGCGTTCGCCCCGATCGATGACGTCGAGCATCTCGGCCCGCGACATCCGCCCGTGGGTTCCGAGCGCGCACAGGCCGGTCCAGTACAGCTCGAGCGTGTCGGAAGGCATGGTCTCGTCGAGACGTTCGCGCTGGCTCAGCAGGGCCTGCAGCGCCTCGGTCGAGCGGCCGAGAAGGCGGAGCGCCTCGGTGGATGCCGCGGCCAGGCCGACGCTCAGCAGCCGCTCGTCCGCCGAGGCCGCGCTCCAGGCCCGGGCGGCGCGGAGGTTGTCGAGCTCCGGGGCCAAGCGGTGCAGGAACCGGCCACGGCTGAGCGCCCCGCGGGTCTTCTCGTTGAGGTCGGCTTCGGCGCCGGCGAACAGGCGCCAGACGGCGTGCGCGTGCCGCTTCGAGATGCGATCGAATTCGCCCGCCTCC
>CAZZVH010000609.1:0-1685 GCA_964657365.1 uncultured Burkholderiaceae bacterium | reverse complement strand
AGGTCACCCAGATGGCACAGTACGTTTTCACGATGAATCGGCTCGGCAAGATCGTTCCGCCGAAGCGCGAGATCCTCAAGGGCGTGTCCCTGAGCTTCTTCCCCGGCGCCAAGATCGGCGTGCTCGGCCTCAACGGTTCCGGCAAGTCCACGCTGCTGAAGATCATGGCCGGCGTCGACAAGGACTTCGAAGGCGAAGCCACCCCGATGCCGGGCCTCAACATCGGCTACCTGCCGCAGGAGCCGCAGCTCGATCCGGCGCAGACGGTGCGCGAGTCGGTGGAAGCCGGCATGGGCGGCGTGCTGGCCGCCAAGAAGCGCCTCGACGAGGTGTACGTCGAGTACGGCCTGGAAGACGCCGACTTCGACAAGCTCGCCGCCGAACAGGCCGAGCTCGAGGCCATCATCTCGTCGGCCGGCTCCGACAACGTCGAGCACCAGCTCGAGATCGCTGCCGACGCGTTGCGCCTGCCGGCGTGGGAGGCCGTGGTCGGCAACCTGTCCGGCGGCGAGAAGCGCCGCGTCGCGCTGTGCCGCCTGCTGCTGTCCAAGCCCGACATGCTGCTGCTCGACGAACCCACCAACCACTTGGACGCGGAATCGGTCGACTGGCTCGAGCAGTTCCTGCAGCGCTTCTCCGGCACCGTCGTGGCCATCACCCACGATCGCTACTTCCTCGACAACGCCGCCGAGTGGATCCTGGAACTCGACCGCGGTCGTGGCATTCCGCACAAGGGCAACTACTCCGAGTGGCTGCTGCAGAAGGAACAGCGCCTCGAGACCGAGCAGAAGACGGAAGACGCCCGCACCAAGGCGATGAAGAAGGAACTCGAGTGGGTGCGTTCGAACCCGAAGGGTCGCCAGGCCAAGAGCAAGGCCCGCATGGCGCGCTTCGAGGAACTGTCGGACTTCGACTACCAGAAGCGCAACGAGACCAACGAGATCTTCATCCCCGTGGCCGACCGCCTGGGCCATGAGGTCATCGAGTTCACCAACGTCAGCAAGGGCTTCGGCGATCGCCAGCTGATCGACAACCTCAGCTTCAAGGTGCCCGCGGGCGCCATCGTCGGCATCATCGGCCCGAACGGCGCCGGCAAGTCGACGCTGTTCCGCATGATCTCCGGCAAGGAGCAGCCGGACTCGGGCACGGTCGCCATCGGCAAGACCGTGAAGATGGCCTTCGTCGACCAGACCCGCGACGACCTGGAAGACGCCAAGACGGTGTGGCAGGACGTGTCCGGCGGCCTGGACAACCTGACGGTGGGCAAGTTCGTGATGCCGTCGCGCGCCTACATCGGCCGCTTCAACTTCAAGGGCAACGACCAGCAGAAGCTCGTGGGCAACCTGTCCGGCGGCGAACGCGGCCGCCTGCATCTGGCCAAGACGCTGATCCAGGGCGGCAACGTCCTGATGCTCGACGAACCGTCCAACGACCTCGACGTCGAAACGCTGCGCGCGCTGGAAGACGCGCTGCTGGAGTTCGCCGGCTCGATCATGGTGATCAGCCACGACCGCTGGTTCCTCGATCGCATCGCCACCCACATCCTCGCCTGCGAAGGCGACTCGCAATGGGTGTTCTTCGACGGCAACTACCAGGAGTACGAGGCCGACAAGAAGAAGCGCCTGGGCGAAGAGGGCGCGCGTCCGAAGCGCGTGCGTTTCAAGGCGCTCAAGTAAGCGGTTCGG
>CAZZVH010000608.1:0-1685 GCA_964657365.1 uncultured Burkholderiaceae bacterium | reverse complement strand
ATCGCTGTTGCCAGAGGGTCCGCCAGATCGTCTTCATGGGGTGCTCGTCGTCGCCGGGGAAGCGCCACCTTAGTCCCGTCCCGGGCGGGAAGTTGTGACCAAGCGCAAACCGATGTGACGGTGGCGGCACTGCCGTTCCCGGCCAGCTACAGGGGCAGGTTCTCGATCGTCGGCGGCTCGATGGCATCGGCCGGCATGAAGCCGAAGATGCGCCCGTAGAAAGCCAGCTCGGCCTCCAGCGCGCGGCGGATGTTCACGGCCTGCCGGAAGCCGTGCTGCTCGCCCTCGAACAGCAGGTACGCGACCGGCAGGCCCTTGGCGCGCACGGCCTGGAACATGGCCTCGGCCTGGCTCGGCGGCACCGCCTTGTCTTCCGCGCCCTGGAGCAGGATCAGCGCGCTCGAGATCCGGTCGACGGCGTGCACAGGCGAGCGCTCGCGATAGAGGTCGGCGCGCTCCGGATACGGGCCGACCAGCGAATCGAGGTAGCGCGACTCGAATTTGTGCGTGTCGCGGGCCAGCGATGCCAGGTCGCCGATGCCGTAGTGGCTGGCGCCGGCATGGAACACGCGTCGGAAGGCGAGCGCCGCGAGCGTCGTGAAGCCGCCGGCGCTGCCGCCCCGGATCGCCAGCCGCTGCGGGTCCACCCGCCCACTGGCGACCAGGTACCGCGCCGCATGGACGACGTCGTCGACGTCGACCACGCCCCACTGCCCGTCGAGCCGTTCGCGGTAGGCGCGCCCGTAGCCGGTCGAGCCGCCGTAGTTGACGTCGACCACCGCGAAGCCGCGTTGCGTCCAGTACTGCAGGGAAGGACGCAGCAGCGATGGCGAGGCGCTGGTGGGGCCGCCGTGGCTCATGACGAGCAGCGGCGGCAGGCTCGCCGGCTCGGGCCGGAACGCGGCGTTGGTCGGTGGATAGAAGAAGGCGTGCGCGGTCAGGCCTCCGGCGGTCGGGAATTCGATCGGCTCGGGAACCGAGACGTCGCCAGGGGCGATGGCGATGGGCAGCGAGCGCCGCAGCACGCGGGGCGGTGTGGCGCCGTCGAGGGCGATGCGGACGACGCATTCGGCAGCGCGCACCGCGCCGGCCCGGCAGGCGACGAAGCCGTCGCCGACACGCAGGTCGCGCATCAGCACGTACGGCGTGTCCAGCTCCGTGAATGCGCCACCGTCGGGATCGAGCCGCGCCAGATGCGATCGGCCTCCCTGCTCGAAGACGCAGACGATGCGGCCGTCCGCCTCGAAGCCGTACATCGACATGCCGAACTGCCACTGCGGCTCGCCGAACTCGGCGTCCATCGGGTGCAGCGCGTCCACGGCGCCGGCGCGCTCGCGGCAGAGGTTCCACCAGCCGCTGCGGTCGGAGACGAAGCAGAGCTCGCCGGAAGGCGACCAGGCCGGCTGGAAGATCGATTCGGCCGGGCCGCCGGCGACGTGGCGCACCGCGGCCAGCGCGCCGTCGTCGCCGATCGTCGCCGCGTGCAGGTCGCTGCCCTGCCACGGCATGCGCGGGTGGTCCCAGGTGAGCCATGCCAGTTCACGGCCATCGGGCGAGAGGCACGGGCTGGCGAAGAAATCGTGGCCGTCGGCCAGTACCGTCTCGCGGCCGGAGGCGAGGTCGATCGCCACCAGGCTGTTGACCGCCTCGCCCTCGCCGTGGACCTCGCGGACGCAGACCAGCCG
>CAZZVH010000607.1:0-1713 GCA_964657365.1 uncultured Burkholderiaceae bacterium | reverse complement strand
GTCCCAGAGCAGCCGCAATCGCTGCAGCTCGTCGTCGTAGTTCCTGTTGATGCGGTCGAGCTCCGGCTGCTGGTTCAGCAGCAGCTGGCGCTGCGCGTCGAGCGCCGCGTTGTTGGCGTCGAGCTGCGACTTGAGCTTCGACGGCAGCTTCGACCTGTCGGGATAGAACTCGACGTCGGCGTCGATCGGCACGCGCTCGGCTTTCAGCAGCGCGATCCGGGCCTCGGTGATCCGGATCCCGTTGTAGATGCACGGGGCAGGTGGTGGGCCGGTCGTAGATCGTCTTCTTGCCGTTGGCGTCGATGCACACGAAGATGCCGCCGTCGCTGGTCGACTTGCCCTGGGCCCATGCGCCGCTGGCCGAGGCGAGCACTGCGGCGCCGATCAGGATCGCTTTCATGACGTGACTCCCGGTTCGCGGTCGCGCCACTCTAGCCGAGCGCGACACGACGAAACCCCGGGGCGTGCTGGCCGCCGCCAGCGCGCATTTGCTCACGCGAGCGGCCGCCGCCGTGCGGGCACGGAGGCCGGGGTACCTCGGCCGGCCCCTACCATCGCGCCATGGGTTTCGCCAAGGCATGGTTCAAGCGCGACGACGACGGCACCTGGACCGTGGTGCTCTTCATCGTCCTGGTGCCGGTGCTGCTGGTCGGGCTGCTGCTTGGCATCAGCGCCGCGAGCGACAACGGTCGCGTGCCGTCCGCGCTCGCGGCGGCGCAGCAGGAAACCGGCGTGATGGTCTGCAAGGACGGCACTATCGACCACGGCGACTCGTGGCTCGATCGCCTCTTCACCGACGGGCGCTTCAGATGCTCGTCGTGGCGGATGCGCGCCAAGGTCTACAACCCGGCGACGGGCGCGACCACCTGGCCTTCGTCACCGAAACGGTGATCGGCAGCGCGGGCGTCGCGCATCGCGCGCCACGCCGACCGCGCGTCGCAGCCCCGCCCGCCCGACGGGCAAACCCTGATCGATTCGGCCTTCGCCTGCACGCTTGCGCGATCTAGACTCGCCTGCGATTTTCGAAGACCAAAACATCAGGAGACAAGACATGGCCGTTTCACGCCGCACGTTCTCGACCGCCTTGACGGCCACCCTCGCCGGCCCCGCCTTCATCGGTCGCGCCACGGCGCAGAGCGCGACGATCAAGATCGGCATGTGCTCTCCGGTGACCGGGCCGGCGGCCGAGTCGGGCCACTACGCGCAGGTGGGCGCCAAGCTCGCGCTCGACGCCGTCAACAAGGCCGGCGGCGTGCTGGGCAAGCAGGTCGAGCTCATCGTCGAGGACGACCAGACCACCAATCCCGGCATCGTCCTGGCGTTCTCCAAGCTGGCGTCGCAACCGGACATGGTCGCCTTCCTGGGCTCGATCCGCTCCACCCAGGTGCACGCGATGGCGCCCGACGTGCTCAAGACGGCCAAGCCGGTGATGATCGGCGGCACCGATCCGGCCCTGACCCACATGGGCAATCCCTGGCTGTTCCGGTTCCGGCCGAACGACTCCTACTCGGGCAGCGTGATCGCCGAGTACGGCGCCAAGACCCTGGCCAAGAAGAAATGGGCGATCGTCCATTCGACCGACGCCTTCGGCACGGCCGGCGGCAAGGCGCTGACGGCCGCTCTCGGCAAGATCGACGGCGCCAGCATCGTCCTCGACCAGGGCTACGCGAACCAGAGCCAGGACTTCACGCCGGTCGTGCTGGCGATCAAGCA
>CAZZVH010000606.1:0-1716 GCA_964657365.1 uncultured Burkholderiaceae bacterium | reverse complement strand
GCCTCGGGTCTTCAGGTCAGACCGTCAGTCGTAAGCCGACGGATACGCGCACTCGAAGACGCAATCGGCGTCTCACTCTTCAACCGCACCAGCCGCGGGATCGAACCTACGATCGCCGGAAAACGTGTCCTCGAGCGTGGCCGCCTGATATTGTCAGAAGTCGATCTACTGCTTCGGACAGCGGCGCTCAACGGCCGAGGTCAAGAAGGGAGCTTGCGCTTCGGCATCGTTGCATCGATTGCATCAGGCTTCGCGCGGCAGCTTCTGGTCGCGTTCGCCGACGCCCATCCTGATCTCGAGTTCCAGGTCGTTGACGGAGCACCGAGGGAGAACATTGCCCGCGTTCGGTCCCTGGCACTCGACTTCGCCCTTGTCACTGGAATGCCGCTCTCACCAGGCTGCGAAGTCGAGACGCTTTGGCACGAGCGCGTCGTTGTTGCACTTTACGATGCGCATCCGCTCGCTGCTCGAAAGGAAATCGCCTGGGAGGAACTGGCGCATGAGCGCTTTATCGTCAGTCGGGTCGATCCTGGGCCAGAGATCCGAGACTACATCATTCGAGGATTGGCGGAGCTGGGCCGACATCCAGAAGTCGAGCAGATCGCAGTGCAGCGGGAGACGTTGCTCGCCCTCGTTGGGCTGGGGCAAGGCTTAAGTCTGGTCGGCGAGGCAGAGGCAGGTGTCGCCTATCCTGGTGTGACATTTCGCCCCCTCGACCACGAGGAGATCCCATTCAGCATTGTGTGGTCGGCGCAGAACGACAACCCCGCCTTCAGGCGGTTTCTGAGTGCGGCGCGTGTGCAAGCGTCGGAGCGTCGGAAGGCTTCGTGATCGAATTGCCCTGCGCCGTAACTTGCGACCGCCGCATCTTTAAAAAGCCGCGATCCGCAGACATGAAACGCGCGAGCATCGGCGCAACGAGTTGGCCCGGCTCGACTGCCTGGCCGGTCTCGCGGGCAAGCACCTCGCCGTAGGCGATCAGGTCGCGGTGAACGCCGGCGGGCAGCTCCACCGAGAGCTTGACGGGCTTTTCGTCCGGTATCAGTCCGAGCTTCAGGTTGGGCATCGAGGCCCTCAACTGCCGTATGGTGCGAGCACCAGGTCGTGATTCACGAAGACGCGGACCGGAAATCCAGGCCGTATGGTGAGGGTCGGCTGGATATTGAGCTGCCGCCCGACAATCTGCTGCCCGGTTTGGCTGAACGAGTTGGACGCGCCCTGACGAATGGCTTGGAGGATGTCGTCCTGCTGGCCGGTCGTCCCTGCCTCGGATCCGACGCTGAGCAAGGTCGATAGCAAGGCCGCCTTGAACAGCTGACCCCAATGGTTGTCGACCGCGTCTTCCAGCCCTGAATAGCCTTGCGGGTCCGTGCCGGGCTGCCGTTCGAGCACGACTGAGCGACCGTTCGGCATGATTAGCCGGGTCCACACCAGGAGCACGCGGGATTGTCCGAACGTGACCTGGCTGTCGTAGATGCCGATCAGCTTCGAGCCCTGCGGAATAAGCAGGAATTGCCCGGTCGGGCTGTCGTAGACGTTCTCGGTAACTTGGCCGGTGATCTGCCCCGGCAGGTCCGACTGGATGCCTGTGAGCAGTGCGCCGGCGATCAAGGTCCCGGCCTGCACGACGTAGGGGGATGCCGGCGCTTGCAGCCGATCGGAGCTGACGGTGCGCTTGTCGGTCGCGGCGTTCACGAATGCCAGCTTGCCGTCCTG
>CAZZVH010000605.1:0-1722 GCA_964657365.1 uncultured Burkholderiaceae bacterium | reverse complement strand
CAGATGCCCAGCAGGAGCGCCGTGGCGGTCACCGATGCTCCAAAGGCGATCAGGGTCACCGCGATCACGGCCATCACGACCGGGATGAACGTCAGCGTGCCGTAGAAACTCATCGACAGAAAGCGGCCGATGACCGTGGTCCCGATGAAGCCGGCAACGCCGAGCGTCAGCAGGATCATCGACAGCGCTGACGCATCGACCCGCGTCACGTTTTCGAGGAACGGCCGGAGATAGGTGAACAGCGCGAACTGGCCCATGAAGAAGATGCCCGCTGCCAGCATGCCCATGGTCACCAACCGGTTCCCGAGCAATTTGAAGACGTTGCTGGTACCGGGTGCCCGGGGTTTGGGGGGCATCGACGGGAGGCCGAACCATTGCCAGGCAAATGCGACCAGCGCGATCGGCACGAGGCAGAAGAACGCGCCGCGCCAGCCGATCGTCGAGCCGAGATAGCTGCCCACCGGCGCTGCGACGACAGTGGCGAGCGCATTGCCGCCGTTGAAGATCGCCAGGGCCCGAGGCACCTGACCCGCGGGCACGAGCTGCATCGCCGTGGCCGCCGACATGGACCAAAACCCGCCCACGACGACGCCGATCAGCGCCCGGCCCGCCATGTAGGCCGAATAGTCGGGGGCGAGCGCGACGATGGCGCCGGAGAGGCACATCATCGCCGTCAGGAACAGCAACAGCGTCTTGCGGTCGACACGGACCGCGATCGCCGAGATCGACAGGCTCGTGAGCACCGCGAAGGCGCCGGAGATGGCGATGCCCTGGCCGGCCATTCCTTCGGTCACCCCGAGATCGGAGGCCAACGGCGTCAGCAGGCTGACGGGCATGAACTCCGAGGCGATCAGTGCGAAGACGCAGAGCGACATCGCGAAGACACCGCCCCAGTGCGCGGGTTGCGCCTGGCCACCGTGCTCGACGAATCTGTTGCACGCAAGGTCGTTCATGGTCGCCATTCCTGTCGGATCCCGTTCAATGCTTCCCAGTCTGCCCACCCTGAGTGACGATGACTAGATAACGAATGCTTAATGCATTTGTTAGACTGATTAAGCAATCGACCCTGGATGGAGCTTGCCATGGCGCGGCGCAACCTCAACGATTTGCTCGCATTCGTCACCGTGGCACGCGAGGGCAGCTTCACGCGCGCCGCGGGCACCCTGGGTGTCTCGGCGTCGGCGCTGAGCCAGGCGATCAAGGGCCTGGAGGAACGGCTCAAGATTCGTCTGCTCACGCGCACCACGCGCAGCGTCGCGACGACCTCGGCGGGCGAGCGGCTCATGCATGCCATCGGCCACCGCTTCGACGAGATCGAGTCGGAGCTCGACGCGCTGACCGAGCTGCGCGACAAGCCGGCAGGCACCGTGCGCATCACGTGCGGCGACAACGTGCTGCACACCGTCCTGCTGCCGAAGCTCACGCCGCTGCTCCGCGAATTTCCGGACATCAAGCTGGAGTTCGACATGAACTACGGCTTTCGCGACATCGTCGCCGACCGTTTCGATGCCGGGGTGCGCATGGGCAACACGATCGACAAGGACATGATTGCCGTGCCCATTGGCCCGTCGCTGCGCATGGCGGTGGTCGCGTCACCCGGCTACTTCGCAGTCCATCCCATCCCGAAGTCGCCGGGCGATCTCACCGCGCACGCCTGCATCAACCAGCGCATGCCGACGTCCGGCGGGCTCTATGTCTGGGATTTCGAGCGCCGCGGCCGCC
>CAZZVH010000604.1:0-1743 GCA_964657365.1 uncultured Burkholderiaceae bacterium | reverse complement strand
CGGCGATCTCGTTCCAGGTCTACAAGCAGCAGGACGCCAACATCGTCGAGACCGGCGAAGCGATCAAGGCGGCAGCAGAGGAATTGCGCCAGACGATGCCGCCGGGCGTCGAGCTGAAGCTCGTCTATGCCGACAGCGACTGGGTCGGCCGCTCGCTCGATGGCGTCAAGCACACGTTGATCGAAGGCGCGCTGCTCACCGTGGCGATCGTCTTCCTGTTCCTGCACAGCTGGCGCAGCACCATCATCACCGGCCTGACCCTGCCGATCTCGGTGATCTCGGCCTTCATCGCCGTGTTCCTGTTTGGCTTCACGCTGAACTTCATGACGATGATGGCGCTCAGCCTGTGCATCGGCCTGCTGATCGACGACGCCATCGTCGTGCGCGAGAACATCGTCCGGCACGTTCACCTCGGCAAGGACCACCGTGCCGCCGCACTGGAAGGCACCGAGGAGATCGGCCTGGCGGTGATGGCGACCACCTTCGCGATCTGCGCCGTGTTCGTGCCGGTCGCCTTCATGAAGGGGATCATCGGCAAGTTCTTCTTCCCGTTCGGCGTCACGGTCGCGGTGGCGGTGCTGGTGTCGCTGTTCGTCAGCTTCACGCTCGATCCGATGCTCTCCAGCATCTGGCGCGATCCACCCACCAACCGTCTGCTGCGGGTGCCGGGCCTCGGCCATCTCATGCGCGGCACCGACCGCATCCTCGACCTGCTGCACGGCGTCTACGAGAGGACGATCCGCTGGATCTTCTCGCCGCGCCGATTTCGCCTGATCCCGCTGCCGGCGTTCGGCCGGCCTTTCACCGCGGACGGCCAGCGCGACAAGACTGCGCCGCGCCGCTTTCGCTTCGTGACGATCACGCCGCGCGGCGTCGTCATGATGGCCGGCATCGCCAGCTTCGTGATCGCGATCGTGCTGGCGCCCCTGGTCGGCAGCGAGTTCATTCCCGACAGCGACAACAGCTACATCCAGATGAACGTCGAGCTGCCGGTCGGCACCAGCCTGACGCGCGGCAGCGAGAAGCTGGCCCAGGTGGAGCAGGTCGTCCGGCAGTTCACCGAGGTCCAGATGATCTCGACGACGATCGGCGACACTGGCAACGGCAGTCGCAACTCGGCCACCATCAGCATCCGGCTGAGCAAGCGGGCCGAGCGCCAGCGCAGCCAGAAGCAGGTCGAGGATGCGCTGCGCGGCGCCCTGAAGCCGATTCCCGGCATCGACGTGACGCTCGGCAACCAGCCGATCTACGTCGCCCTGCTCGGCCCCGACCCGGCGGTGCTCGAGACGGAGGTCCTGCGCCTGCGCGACAAGGTCGCCAAGGTGCCCGGCATCGCCGACCTGACCACCTCCGTCAAGCCGGGCCTGCCGGCCTACGCGGTGCGGCTCAAGCCCGATGCGGCACGCCAGCTGGGCATGACGACGATGCAGCTGGCGAACAGCCTGCGCGCCTTCGTCAACGGCGACGTCGCCACCTACTGGACCTCGCCCGACGGCGAACAGGTCGACGTCGAGCTGCGCCTGCCCCAGACCGATCGCGAGAACGTCGGCCAGCTCGACAGCCTGCCGGTCGCCTACGCAAAGGACGGCACGCCGATCACGCTCGCAAGCGTCGCCGACATCGTGCCGGTGGTGAACCCCGTCGTCATCAAGCGCCAGGACCTGCAGCGCCGGCAGGCGATCTATGCGGGCACCCAGGGCCGGCCGAGCGGCGACGTGGGCGACGACGTGCAGAAGATCGTCA
>CAZZVH010000603.1:0-1753 GCA_964657365.1 uncultured Burkholderiaceae bacterium | reverse complement strand
GGTGGCCGCCCCGGTGGTCCGGGCGGCGAGCGGCCGCAGGTCCGCTGACCACGCAGTCGTCGGCCGTGACCGGGCCTTCGGTGGCGTTCGGCCACGGCATGCTGGCGCACTTTCCGCTCGAGCCCGGCGCCGTCTATCTCAACCACGGGACGGTCGGCGTCACGCCGCTGGAGGTCATGCGCAGGCGAGCCGCGCTGCTCGACGAGATCGAGCGGCATCCCTCGCGTTTCATGATCCGCGAGCTGATGAACCTCGGCATGTCTTCGCCACCCGACGCGCCACGGCTGCGCGTCGCGGCCGGCCAGGTCGCCGGCTTCCTCGGCGCGCGCGGCGACGATCTCGTCTTCGTCGACAACGCCAGCAGCGGCGTCAATGCCGTGCTGCGTTCGCTCGAGCTCCGGCCGGGCGACGAGATCCTGATCCACGACCAGGCCTATGGCGGCGTGTCCCTGGCGGCGGCGCACATCGCCCGCGAGCGCGGCGCCTCGCTGGTCACCTGCGCGTTGCCGTTCCCGGCCACCGACCCGCAGGCGTTCGTCGACGCGGTCGCGCGTGCCGTCACGCCGCGCACGCGCGTTGCGCTGCTCGACCACGTCTGCTCCGAGACGGCGCTGATCCTGCCGCTCGCGGCCATGGCTGCGGCATGCCGTGCCCGCGGCGTGCCGGTGCTCGTCGACGCCGCCCATGCGCCGGGCGCGATCGACGTCGACATCGCCGGCCTGGGCGTCGACTGGTACGTCGCCAACCTGCACAAGTGGGCGTTCGCGCCGCGCAGCTGCGGCGTGCTGTGGGCGGCGCCGGACCGGCGCGAGCATCTGCATCCCGGCGTCATCTCGTGGGGCATCGGCCACGGTGACTGGCTGCAGGAGTTCGACTGGACCGGCACGCGCGATCCGTCGCCATGGCTCGCCGCGCCGGCCGGCATCGACTTCATGCGCGACGTGCTCGGCCTCGAGGCCATGCGCGCGTACAACCACCAGCTCGCCTGGGACGGAGCGCGGATGCTCGCGGCCCGATGGAAACGGCCGTGGACGACGCCCGAGACGATGGTCGGCTGCATGGCCAGCGTGCCGCTGCCGGAGCGCTTCGGCCCGGCCGATGCCGCCACCGCGTCACGGCTGCGCGACGCGCTGTTCTTCGATCACCGCATCGAGATCCCGGTGATGGCGCGCGGCGGCGCGCTGTGGCTTCGGCTGTCGGCCCAGGTCTACAACGAGGCCGCCGATGTCGAACGCCTGGCGGACGCGATCGACGCGCTGGCCTGAGACGCGTTCAGGCGTCGTCCGGAGCCCTCAGAACGCTCCTGCGTCGCCGGGGAACACGACCGGCGATTCGCTGCCGTCGGCGCCGACCGACGAGACGCCGAAGGCCCAGTCGTCGATGACGATGTCTCGCAGCACCGCCTTCATGGGGCCGCCCGTCGTGGCCGGCACGTCGCGGTGGTGCTGCCATTGCGCGGCCGTCGTGTCGCGCCACCAGACACGGTAGCCGACCGCGCCGGCCACCGGCTGCCAGCCCAGCGTGGTGTCGTGCGCCACGGCCCCGGCGATGGTCACGCCCGTGGGCGGCGCCGGTGCTGCCGCGAGATCGGCCAGCATCAGCGCGTTCAGGCGCGTCACCTGCGCGAGATAGCCGAAGTCGACGCCTTCGATCGTGTCGCCGTAGCGGCGGCCGTTCTCGGTGCGGAGGTCCTGGTGCTGGCGGTCGTAGTGCTCGTGCGCCTCGGTCACGCGGATGGCGGGGAAGCCGGCGT
>CAZZVH010000602.1:0-1764 GCA_964657365.1 uncultured Burkholderiaceae bacterium | reverse complement strand
CCGGCCGTTCGGCGACTACCTGGCCGACGTCGTGACGAGCGACAAGCACATCGCGCCCGAGCGGGTGATCTACCGGATCGGTGGCATCGACGCAGATGCCGAGCAGTCCAGCTGGCGCTACCTGCGGGCCGTGCTGTCGTTCAGCTTCGTGTCGGTGATCGTCCTGTACGTGCTGCTGCGCCTCCAGCAGCACTTCTGGGCGCCCTACGCGGTCCCGAAGATGCACGCCGACCAGGCGTTCAACACCGCGGTCAGCTTCGTGACCAACACCAACTGGCAGTCCTACTCGGGCGAGAGCGCGCTCGGCTACGTCGTGCAGATGGTCGGCCTGACGGTGCAGAACTTCCTGTCGGCCGCGGTCGGCATTGCGGTGGCGGTGGCGCTCGTGCGCGCCTTCACCCGCAACAGGTCCGACCTGCTCGGCAACTTCTGGGTCGACCTGACGCGGTTGTCCATCCGCGTGCTGCTGCCGCTGTCCCTGGTGTTCGCGATCGTCTTCGTCGGCGCCGGCATGATCCAGAACCTGCACGACTACTCGACGGTGCACACGCTGGCCGGCGGCACGCAGACGATCACCGGCGGGCCGGTGGCCAGCCAGGAGGCCATCAAGGAGATCGGGACGAACGGCGGCGGGTTCTTCAACGCCAACTCCGCCCACCCGTTCGAGAATCCGACGGCCTGGACGAACTGGCTCGAGATCTTCCTGCTGCTCGTCGTGTCGTTCTCGCTCCCGCGGGCCTTCGGCCGGCTGGTCGGCGACCTGCGCCAGGGCCGGGCGATCGTCATCGTCATGGCCACGTTGGCCGTCGCGAGCGTGGTGCTGACCGTCGTCTTCCAGGGCATCCACCACGGCACGGTCCCGACGGCGGTCGGGTCAAGCGCCGAGGGCACCGAGAGCCGCTTCGGCGTGCTGAACTCGGCGACCTTCGGCAGCGCCACCACGCTCACCTCGACAGGCGCGGTCGACAGCTTCCACGACTCGTACACCAGCCTCGGAGGAGCGGTGACGCTGCTCAACATGATGCTGGGCGAGCTCGCGCCGGGCGGCACCGGCTCAGGCCTGTACGGGATGCTCGTGCTGGCGATCATCACGGTGTTCGTCGCGGGACTGATGGTCGGCCGTACCCCGGAGTATCTCGGCAAGAAGCTGGGGAGCCGCGAGGTGAAGTTCGCCTCCCTCTACCTGCTGACCACGCCGGCCATCGTGCTGACGGGCACGGCAGTGGCGATGGGCTTACCCGGCGAGCGCAAGAGCATGCTCAACTCGGGCTCGCACGGGTTGTCCGAGGTGTTGTACGCGTTCACGTCGGCCGGCAACAACAACGGCAGCGCGTTCGCGGGCATCAGCGTGAACACCGTTTGGTACAACTACGCGCTCGGCCTGGCCATGGCCCTGGGGCGCTTCCTGCCCATCATCTTCGTGCTCGGGCTGGCCGGCTCGCTGGCCAAGCAAAAACCGATACCCGCCTCGGACGGCACATTGCCCACGCACAAGACCCTGTTCATCGGGATGCTGCTCGGCGTGACGGTCATCGTCGTCGCCCTCACCTACTTCCCGGCCCTGGCCCTCGGGCCGCTCGCAGAGGGACTGCACTGATGACCGAACTGCTCGAGAAGCCGGCCGAACCGGCCGCTCCGCATCGCGTGCAGGGTGGCCTGCTCGACCCCAAGCAGCTCTGGCGCTCGCTGCCGGACGCCATGGCCAAGCTCGACCCGCGCACGCTCTACAAGAACCCCGTCATGTTCATCGTCGAGATCGGCGCG
>CAZZVH010000601.1:0-1764 GCA_964657365.1 uncultured Burkholderiaceae bacterium | reverse complement strand
CGCCGAGCTCGGCGCGCTGCTGAAGCAGCAGGTCCGAGGGCGGAACGACGCCGGTGCCGCGCTTCGGCTCGATCAGCACGACGTGCAGCTGGTTGCGGCGCTGCTGCAGCCCGATCGATCGGGTCAGCACCTCGCGCACCCAGCTCAGCGACCGGCGCGTCTCCTTCGCCGCCGGCGCACGCACCTCGCCGGAAGCGCCCGCCCCTGGCGCGTTGCGGATCGGCGGTTTGGCGGACATGCGGCTGGGTCTCGCTTCGTGGTTCGAGTCGACAGCCTGCTTTCGGCAGCAGGCGGCTGCGCTTGAGGCCGCCTGTCGTTCCGGCGCGCACGAACGGAACGCGGACGTGTCGGCGTTGGCACCCCGCCCGGGTCAGGGTGGGACGGAGAGCGAGCGGCGGAGCGCCTGGAACTCGGGCGACGCGCGCAGCACGGCCCGGCCGGCGTCGACCAGCCGCGTCACTTCCGCGGGGCTGATCGAGAACGCGGTCGGCACCTGCAGCAGGATCTTGCGTTCGTCGGCGGCATCGCGCAGGTTGACCTGGATCAGGAAGATCTCGGCATCCGGCGCGAAGCCGCGCAGCCGCTCCGGCCGGTTCTGGCGCAGGTCGTCGCGCCAGCGCATGGCGACGTCGTCGAGGAACGCCTGGGTCTCGCCGGTCGCCCGGTTGCCGGTGCCGAAGAGCAGCGCGTCGACGACCTCGCCGGTGCCGGGCACCGTGTCGCTCTCGTCGATGCGCCGCGCAGGATCGCGCTCGGCGTTGACGGTGATGATGACCAGCCGCCGGATGCTGCCCGGCGTGATCCTCACCTCGCTGAAGGCCGAGGCCATGCCGCCACCGGAGAGCACCCGGTCGAGCAGGCGACGCACGCCCAGGTTGTCCGAGAGGCCGCCGTCGACCAGGTGGATGAAGGGCCGCGCCCCGGCATCGAGGTAGCTGCGCTGCTCGTCGCGGAACAGGCGCGCGCGGTAGTCGCCGGCGCGCTCCGCGGCCGTGAGGCGGTCGTGCGGGCCGGCCGGGCAGTCGTCGCGGTAGTTGCGCAGGGTCAGCGGGCTCAGCACCAGCGGCACCGCCGACGATGCCGTGACAGCGAACGAGAGCGGCACGCTGCCGAGGTCGGAGCAGATCAGGTCGAACTGCTCGGTCGTGAAATCGAAGCCGCTGCCGAGCGACATGTCGGTCGCGGTCACGACCAGCTCCGGATGGCGCGGCCGCCGTGCGATGTCGGAGAACGTCATGCCCTTGAACAGGCCGTCGAGGCGCCGCTCGAGCAGCTGGCTGCGGCCGAACCACGGCGACGTCATGTCGACCAGGTTGCCGGGCCGCAGCATCTGGCTGAGCAGGCTGTCCTGGAAGTCCTGGCGCAGGAAATCGGGCTCGAAGCGGTCGAGGCCGTCGGCGCCGAAGGCAGCGAAGTACGTGGCGACGATGCTGCCTCCGGAGACACCACTGACCAGATCGACGGCGTCCAGCACGTTGCTGGTCCTGTCGTTCCAGCAGCACGGCGTCGCGCGCAACTCCTGCAGCACGCCGTAGCCGAAGGCCGCGGCCCTGGCGCCGCCGCCCGAGAGCGTGACGGCGAACAGCGCACTCCCGTCGCGCTGCGCGATCGCCTTCGTATCGATGCGCGCGCCTGCCTGGAGCGGCGCGTTGATCCACGGCCTGACACTGGAGCAGCCTGCGGCGACGAGCGCGACCAGAACGACGAGCGCGACGCCGACCGACCGCCGCGCGACGCCGGCGCCGCGCCGGCACGGCGCCACGC
>CAZZVH010000600.1:0-1769 GCA_964657365.1 uncultured Burkholderiaceae bacterium | reverse complement strand
ACGTCGAGGCGTCGGTGCTCGGGATGGAGCGCATCTACATCAACGGCGGCCGGCGTGGCTTCCTGGTCGGCATCGCGCCAGGCGCCCTGACGGCGATGCTCGCCGCGCAGCCCGTGCACTGCGCCAACTGAAAGGCAGTCCATGTCGACCGCGTTCCCGCTGCTCGCGCTCGTCGCCGGCTACCTGATTGGCTCGCTCTCCTTCGCCGTCATCGTCAGCCGCGCCATGCGCCTCGACGATCCCCGCACCTACGGCTCCGGCAACCCGGGTGCGACCAACGTCCTGCGTTCCGGCAGCAAGACGGCGGCCATCGTCACCCTGCTGCTCGACGTGCTCAAGGGCGCCTTGCCGCCGTTGCTGGTGGCCTGGATCGCGCCACGCCTGGGTGTCTCGGGCACGGCCCTGGAATGGGCGCCGGCGCTGGCGGGCTTCGGCGCCTTCCTCGGCCATCTTTGGCCCCTGTACTTCCGCTTCCAGGGAGGCAAGGGTGTGGCCACCGCGGCCGGCGTGCTGCTCGGCCTCAACCCCTGGCTCGGCCTGGCGACGCTCGCGACCTGGCTCGTCATCGCCGCCTTCTTCCGCTACTCGTCGCTGGCCTCGCTGGTGGCCGCGGTCTTCGCGCCGTTCTACGAGATGCTGATCTGGGAGGTCGGGCCCGAGGCAGGCGTCATCACGGTGATGTCGCTGCTGCTGGTCTGGCGGCATGCGGCCAACATCTCGCGCCTGCTCGCCGGCACCGAGAGCCGGCTCGGACGCAAGGCGGCGACGGTGCCGCGGCCGCGGCCCTCGCGTGGCGTCGACCGGCGCTAGTAGGCGAGCCCCATCGATTCGCGCACGCCGCGCATCGTCTCGCGCGCCACGGTCCGCGCCCGCTCCGTGCCCACCTCGACGATCCAGTGCACCCGCTTCGGGTCGGCCAGGAAGGCCGCCGCGCGCTCGCGCCAGGGCGCCTGCTCCTTGACGATGGCGTCGATCACCGGCTGCTTGCAGTCGAGGCAGCCGATCGCCGCCGTGGTGCAGCCGTGCACGACCCAGGCCTTGGTCTCGTCGTTCGAATAGACCTGGTGGAACTGCCAGACCGGGCATTTCTCGGGGTCGCCCGGGTCGTTGCGATGGACCCGCGCCGGATCGGTCGGCATGCGGCGGATCTTGCGGGTCACCTCGGCCGGTTCCTCGCGCATCGCGATCGCGTTGCCGTAGCTCTTGCTCATCTTGGCGCCGTCGAGGCCGGGCAGCTTGCGCACCTCCGTGTGCAGCGCCTGCGGCTCGGTCAGGATGGTCTTGCCGGTGCCGTGCAGCCAGCCGTCGAGGCGCTCGCGGTCGGCCGCGCCGAGCGACGGACTGGCCTCGACGATGCCGCGGGCCCGCTGCAGCGCCTCCTCGCCGCCTTCCTGCTGGAACGTCTTGCGCGCCGATTCGAACGCCTTCGCGGCATCCTTGCCGAGCTTCTTGACGACGTTGCGCGCCAGCTCGTCGAAGTTCGCCTCGCGGCCGTAGAGATGGTTGAAGCGCCGCGCCACTTCGCGCGTGAGCTCGACATGCGAGGACTGGTCCTCGCCGACCGGCACGTACGCGGCCTTGTAGATGAGGATGTCGGCGGCCTGCAGGAGCGGGTAGCCGAGGAAGCCGTAGGTCGCGAGATCGCGGTCCTTCAGCTTCTCCATCTGGTCCTTGTAGGTCGGCACGCGCTCCAGCCAGCCGAGCGGCGTGCCCATCGCCAGCAGCGTGAACAGCTCGGCGTGCTCGGGCAGGCGGCTCTGGATGAAGAT
>CAZZVH010000599.1:0-1781 GCA_964657365.1 uncultured Burkholderiaceae bacterium | reverse complement strand
TACCTGGAGCTGCCCTCGAACTACCGGAACGCGATCATCGCCCGGGTCAAGATCATGTGCGATCTCGACATCTCGGAGCGCCGCAAGCCGCAGGACGGCAAGATCAACTTCGCCAAGTTCTCGCCGCAGCACAAGATCGAGCTGCGCGTCGCGACCGTGCCGACCAACAACGGCCTCGAAGACGTGGTGCTGCGCCTGCTGACCTCGGCGCGGCCGATTCCGATCGACATGCTCGGCCTCACGGATCCCAACCGGAAGGGCCTGCTGCACGCGGTGGAGCGCCCCTACGGCATGGTCCTGTGCGTGGGGCCGACCGGATCCGGCAAGACGACGACGCTGCACTCGGCGCTCAGCCACATCAACGTGCCGGAACGCAAGATCTGGACGGCGGAAGATCCGATCGAGATCACCCAGCCGGGCCTGCGCCAGGTCCAGGTCAATCCGCGCATCGACTGGACGTTCGCGAAGGCGCTGCGCGCGTTCATGCGCGCCGACCCCGACGTGATCATGCTCGGCGAGATCCGCGACGAGGAGACCGCGAAGATGGCCATCGAGGCCTCGCTGACCGGCCACCTCGTCCTGTCGACGCTGCACACCAACAGCGCCCCCGAGACCGTCACCCGCCTGCTCGACATGGGCATGGACCCCTTCACGTTCGGCGACTCGCTGCTCGCCGTGCTGGCGCAGCGTCTGGTGCGCAAGTGCTGCACCGCGTGCCGGGTGAGCCGACCCGCGACGGCCGAAGAGACCGAGGAGCTGCTCGGCGACTACATGAACGCGTTCGGCGTGGAAGCGCCGGTCTCGAAGACCGAAGTCCTGGCCGGCTGGGTGCAACGACACGCCAAGAACGGCAAGCTCCAGTTCCACAAGAGCCAGGGCTGCGACGCCTGCGACAACACCGGGTTCAAGGGGCGCGCCGGCATCCACGAGCTGATGAGCATCTCGCGCGACCTGCGCCGCCTCATCCAGAACGGGACCCGCACCGACAAGCTGCAGGTCGCGGCCATGAAGGCCGGCATGCGCACGCTGCGCCAGGACGGCATCGAGAAGGTGCTGGCCGGTGTCTCGACGATCGAGGAAGTGCGCTCGACGAGCAACACCTAGCCGGGTCCGGATCTAGCTGCCGACCAGGCCGCTCCGGATCGCGTAGACCGTCATCTCGGAATTGTTCGTGAGGCCGAGCTTCTCGAGCACGCGGGCCCGATAGACGCTCACGGTCTTCGGCGACAGCATCAGCTCCTCGGCGATGTCCGACAGGCGCTTGCCCGACGCGATCATCACGAGCGTCTGCATCTCGCGATCCGACAGCTTGTCGTGCGCGTTCTCGGAGGTCGGCGAGGTCAGGCTCTCGACCAGCATCTGCGCGATCTCCGGCGTCACGTACTTGCGCCCCTGCGACACGGTGCGCACGGCGCTGACGATGAGCGCCGGATCGCCGCCCTTGTTGACGTAGCCGTAGGCGCCGGCACGCAGCGCCCGGATCGCGTACTGGTCCTCGGGATACATCGAGACGACCAGCACACGCATCGTCGTCTGCTCGTCCTTCAGCGCATGCAGCACGTCCAGCCCGCTGCGGCCCGGCAGGTTGATGTCGAGCACCAGCACGTCGGCCGTCTTCTCGCGCATCAGCGCACGCAGCTCGCCGTAGTCGCCCGCCTCGCCGACGACCTCGATGTCGGGCGCATCGCTGAGCGTGTCCCGGATGCCGCGCCGGATCAACGCGTGGTCGTCGCAGAGGAAGACGTTGATCATCTGGAAGACTCGTTTCGATGCTGGTCGCT
>CAZZVH010000598.1:0-1805 GCA_964657365.1 uncultured Burkholderiaceae bacterium | reverse complement strand
CTTGAGGCCGCGCCTCCTCACCCTTCCGAGGAGGGTCTGCGGCGAGGCCTGCAGCCACACCACGAGATCAGGCGGCCGCAGCTCGGCGGCGATCGGCCCGTGCATCTGCGCGTACAGACGGTACTCGTCGTCGCTCAGCGTCATCCTGGCGAACAGCGCGTCCTTCTCGAACATGAAATCGCTGACCGTGGTGTGCGCGAACATGCTCGGTTGCGCCAGCGCCCGCATCTGCTTCTGGCGCTGGAACAGGAAGAACAGCTGGGTCTGGAAGGCATAGCCCGGCATGTCGTCGTAGTAGCGATCGAGAAACGGGTTCTCCGAGGCCTGCTCGAGCATCGGCTCGGCGAAGATCCTGCTCGCCAGCCGGCGCGTCAGCGTCGTCTTGCCGACGCCGATCGGCCCCTCGATGGCGATGTGCCGGAAGCGCGACAGGCCGGTGCTCATGGCATCAGTTTAGGGTGTCGGCTGGCGCGAGATGCGTTGCCCGCCGAGCAGGCGGAGCGCCGTCCCGGCGGTCTCGCCGCCGGCGAGCCGCAGCCGCGGCGCGATCTCGGCCAGCGGCATCAGCACGAAGGCGCGCTCGTGCAGGCGCGGGTGCGGCAGCGTCAGCTCCGGGCCGGCCAGGATCGTGTCGCCGTGCATCAGCAGGTCGAGATCGAGCGTGCGTGGCGCGTTGCGGTGGCTGCGGACGCGGCCGTGCGTGCGTTCGATGGCCTGCAGCGCATGCAGCAGGTCGACCGGCGACAGGGTCGTGGCGAGATGCACGACGGCGTTGAGATAGTCGCCGCCACCGGCATCCACCGGCGCCGATTCGTAGATCGACGATCGAGCCAGCAGCGAGGTGCCGGGCAAGCCCGCCATCTCGTCGATCGCGCCCTGCAGCGCGGCGCCACGGTCGCCGAGGTTGGCGCCGATGCCGACGTAGGCGTCGGCTGCCACGTCGCTCGCCGCCTCGGTCACGTCGGCGTGCCGGCCTCGCCCGGCTTGCGACGACGGCGGCGGCGCTTGCGCGGCGCCGCGGTCGCATCGCCGCCCGGTGCGTCGTCCGTGTCCTCGTGCTCCGTATCGCCGTCGCTGCCGCGATGGGCATCCGTTCCGGCGGCGGCTGTGCCAGCCGGCGAATCGCCGGAAGCCCGTGCCACGGCGGGCTCGGCCGGCGTCTTCTTGACGCGGCGCGGGCCGCTGCGCGGTTCCCGCATCGCCTCGACCAGGCGATGGCGCTCGTCTTCGCCGGCGACGTAGAGCGCTTCCCACCACGTCGCCAGGACGGGATCGGCCTCGCCGACCTCGCCGCGCAGGCGCAGGAAATCGAGGCCGGCGCGAAAGCGCGGCTGCTCGAGAAGCGTCAGCGCGGAGTTGCTCTGGCGCCGCTCGAGGCGCGGCTGCAGCATCCAGATCTCGCGCATGTCGACGGCCAGCTTGCCGCGGCCGGAGATGTCGCCGATGCGCGCGTCGAAGGCGGCGTCGATCGCGTCCTGCAGCGCCGGGAACGCCGAGGCGCCGTCGGCCTGACGCCTGGTCCAGCCCTCGAGCACGTCGTGCCACAGCATCGCCGCGAGCATGAAGCTCGGCGCCACCGGCTTGCCGGCCGCGACCCGCGCATCGGTGTCGGCGAGGGCGGCGCGCACGAACTGCTCGCGGCCGTCGTGCCGCTGCGCTTCGTCGAGCGCGACATCGAGGACAGGAAACACGCCGCGGTGCAGGCCGAGCTTCTTCAGCTCGACGATCGAGGCCAGCGCGTGGCCGGTCTGCAGCAGCTTGATCATCTCGTCGAAGGTGCGCGACTGCGGCACGTTGTCGAGCAG
>CAZZVH010000597.1:0-1810 GCA_964657365.1 uncultured Burkholderiaceae bacterium | reverse complement strand
AGCCGTGCGCGAACGACACGCCGGTGCACGTGAGCACCAGGAGACCGCGGATTCCCCAGGGCGGCGGGGTGTCGCCCTTCGGCGCCTCGAAGAGCTCGGGGCGCTTGACGACGGCGCGCAGGACCAGCAGCAGCAGCGCCGCGGCGCCGAAGCCCACCAGCGGCGACAGCAGCAGCGAGTAGCCGACCTTCGTGACCTGGCTCCAGTCGACGCCGCTCGTGCCGTCGCGGCCGTGCATCAGCGCGTTGGCGATGCCGACGCCGATGATCGAGCCGATCAGCGTGTGCGACGACGAGGCCGGCAGGCCGAGCCACCAGGTGCCGAGGTTCCAGAGGATGGCGGCGATCAGCAGGGCGAAGACCATCGCGAAGCCGGCGCTCGAGCCGACCTGCAGGATCAGCTCGACCGGCAGCAGCGAGATGACGGCGAATGCGACGGCTCCGCTCGAGGCCATCACGCCCAGGAAATTGAAGATGCCCGACCAGATGACCGCGAAGTTCGGCGGCAACGAGTTGGTGTAGATGACTGTCGCGACCGCGTTGGCCGTGTCGTGGAAACCGTTGACGAACTCAAAGCCGAGCGCGATCAGCAAAGCCACGCCGAGCAGCACGTACGGCACCCAGGTCGCCGACTGCGCACCGGCGTCGGTGACGTCGGTGACCAGGCTGTAGGCCGTGAAGAGGAGCCCGACCGCGAACAGGGCGCCGAAGACCAGCCATGTCAGCGGTCCGGTCTTCTTGTCGAATCGCGCTCCTGACCGGAGCGACGGTGACGACGGCGGCGAGACCGCGCCTGCGGAAAGGACGGATGAGTTCATGGCTTCGGGGTGTGCAACGGAACAGGGATGCTCGTTCGGCCAGATGTCAGGCCCGTGACCGCTTCGTGACTGCGCGGGTCAGTACACCTCCGGAATGAGGATCTCCGTCGGCACGGAATGACGAACGTAGTCGTCGTGGCGCTCGCGCTCCGGCAGGACGATCGGTTCGTGCACCGTCTCCTCGTACGGCATCTGACCCAGGAGATGGTGGATGCAGTTAAGCCGCGCCTTTTTCTTGTCGTCGGCCTGGACCACCCACCACGGCGCCTCGGCGATGTGCGTGCGGTCGAGCATGATCTCCTTGGCGCGGGTGTACTGCTCCCAGCGCCGACGGGATTCGAGATCCATCGGGCTCAATTTCCACTGCTTGAGCGGATCGTGGATGCGGCCGAGGAAGCGCAGCTGCTGCTCTTCGTCGGTGATCGAGAACCAGTACTTGACGAGCTGGATGCCGGAGCGCACGAGCATCTTCTCGAACTCGGGAACCGAGCGGAAGAACTCCTCGTACTGCGCGTCGTCGCAGAAGCCCATCACGCGCTCGATGCCGGCGCGGTTGTACCAGCTGCGATCGAACAGGACCATCTCGCCTGCGGCCGGGAGGTGAGCGGCGTAGCGCTGGAAATACCACTGCGTGCGCTCCCGGTCGTTCGGCGCCGGCAACGCGGCGACGCGGCAGACACGCGGGTTGAGCCGCTGCGTGATGCGCTTGATGACGCCGCCCTTGCCGGCGGCGTCGCGCCCTTCGAAGACGATGACCACCTTGTGCTTGGTCGCGACCACCCAGTCCTGCAGCTTGACGAGCTCGCCTTGCAAACGGAACAGCTCGCGAAAGTAGCGTCGCCGCTGGTCGCGGTCTCCATTGCCGTCGTCCTGCAGCCCGGACAGCTCGCTGACGCGCCAGTCGTCGAGCTCGAGCTCCAGCTCTTCGTCGTAGCTGTCGCTCAGGTCGGCGTGGATGCGCCGGATCAGTTCGTGATCGCCGGTGTTCATGGG
>CAZZVH010000596.1:0-1811 GCA_964657365.1 uncultured Burkholderiaceae bacterium | reverse complement strand
ATCGATCGCCGGACCCGAGGGCCCGGCGACGAAGGCCGCAAGTATAGCGGCAAGCACAGGCGCTTGCCGCTCCCTCTCGCCTCAATGCGTGATGACGTCGCCGCCCGGCGGAACGACCGCCGGCGCCGCCGCTTCGACGGGCTTGACCGGCTCCTCGTCGGGCAAGGGCTGCGGCATCGTCTCGAGCGCGACCTCGAGCACCTGGTCGATCCACTTGACCGGGATGATCTCGAGCTGGTTCTTCACGTTCTCGGGGATGTCCTGCAGGTCCTTGACGTTCTCCTGCGGGATCATCACCGTCTTGATGCCACCGCGGCGAGCCGCGAGAAGCTTCTCCTTCAGGCCGCCGATCGCCGTGACCTCGCCGCGCAGCGTGATCTCGCCGGTCATCGCCACATGGGCACGCACCGGGATGCCGGTGAGCGCCGAGACGAAGGCTGTCGTCATTGCCGCGCCTGCGCTCGGGCCGTCCTTCGGCGTGGCGCCGTCGGGAACGTGGATGTGGATGTCGCGCTTCTCGAACAGCTCGTCCTTGATCCCCAGACGCCGTGCACGGCTGCGCACGACGGAACGGGCCGCCTCGACCGATTCCTTCATCACGTCGCCCAGCTGGCCGGTGCGGATGATGTTGCCCTTGCCGGGCATCACCGCCGCCTCGATCGTCAGCAGGTCGCCGCCGACTTCGGTCCACGCCAGGCCGACGACCTGGCCGACCTGGTTGTCCTTCTCGGCCTGGCCGTAGTCGTACTTGCGCACGCCCAGGTAGTCGTTGAGGTTGTCCTCGACGACCGTGACCTTTTCGGTGACCTGCTTCAGCTGGATCGCCTTGACGACCTTGCGGCAGACCTTCGAGATCTCCCGCTCGAGCGACCGCACGCCGGCCTCACGGGTGTAGTAGCGGACGATGCCGCGCACACCCGATTCGGTGATCTCCAGCTCGCCTTCGCGGATGCCGTTGTTCTTCGCCTGCTTGGGCAGAAGATAGCGCAGCGCGATGTTGACCTTCTCGTCCTCGGTGTAGCCCGAAAGACGGATCACCTCCATCCGGTCCAGCAGGGCCGGCGGGATGTTCATCGAGTTCGATGTCGCGATGAACATCGTGTCGCTCAGGTCGAAGTCGACCTCGACGTAGTGGTCGCTGAAGGTATGGTTCTGCTCCGGGTCGAGCACTTCGAGCAACGCCGACGACGGATCGCCACGGAAGTCCATGCCGAGCTTGTCGATCTCGTCGAGCAGGAACAGCGGATTACGCGTGCCGATCTTCGACAGGCTCTGCAGCACCTTGCCCGGCATCGAGCCGATGTAGGTGCGGCGATGGCCACGGATCTCGGCTTCGTCGCGCACGCCGCCGAGTGCCATGCGCACGAACTTGCGGCCGGTCGCCCGCGCCACGCTCTGGCCGAGCGAAGTCTTGCCGACGCCCGGGGGCCCGACCAGGCACAGGATCGGCGACTTGACCTTGTCGACGCGCTGCTGCACCGCGAGGTATTCGAGGATGCGGTCCTTGACCTTGTCGAGGCCGTAGTGATCCTCGTCGAGCACGGCCGCGGCGAAGGCCAGGTCCTGCTTGATCTTGGTCTTCTTCGACCAGGGCAGATTGACCAGCGTGTCGATGTAGTTGCGCACGACGGTGGCTTCGGCCGACATCGGCGACATCAGCTTGAGCTTCTTGAACTCGGCGTCGACCTTCTTCTTCGCTTCCTTGGGCAGCTTGGCGGCGATGATCTTCTTCTCGAGCTCCTCCATGTCGGCGCCCTCTTCGCCGTCGCCGAGCTCCTTCTGGATCGCCTTGACCTGCTCGTTGAGGTAGT
>CAZZVH010000595.1:0-1812 GCA_964657365.1 uncultured Burkholderiaceae bacterium | reverse complement strand
CGTGTAGGTCTCGGTGTCGGCGGCGGCCGCCATGATCGCAACGCAGCGCCTGTCGATGTCGCGCAGCCTGGCCTCGCCGGCTTCGAACTGCATCACCGCGTGGCTGCTCGACGTGTCGGCATCGGCGAGAAGCGCATCGAGACCAGGGCCGCGATCGGCGACCGCCGCGGCGGCCTTGACCTTGACGATCCGGGCCAGCGTCGCGGCCCGTGCCGTCTCGTAGGCGGCGCGCCGTGGCGCCATCCGGGCCGTCGACGACAGCGCTCGAACCGCCGTCACGCCGGCCATGACGCCCTCGCTCCACCGCCGTGCTGCAAGTGCCGCCACCGCGGCGGCCACCTGCACCTTGGACTTGTCGATCTCCGGCTTCAGGAACAAGGCGACGCTGGCGTTGGCCGTCGACGTCGCGAGCATGGCCTTGACCGTGTCGACCCACCCCTTCAGCGCCTGCTGCAGCTGGCCGGCGGCCGTGTCCAGCGTGTGGTTGGCCGCCACGTAGTTGCCGGCCGTCGCCTGGGCGGTGGCGTTGGCGATGGCGCCGCTCAGCAAGGTGAACGTGGCGGTGTCGAAATTCTCGAACGCGTTCATGCCGGACGTGATGTCGGCGAGTCTGACGGTGAAGCCCTGCCGGTCGTCGGCGGCCTTGCGCGAGGTCGCCGCGATGGCCTTCACGTCTGCCAGCGCCTGCATCGCCTGCGCCCATTCCGACTTGGCGGCATGCGCGTCGGCGATCGCGAGCTTGGCGCTGGCCTGGCCGATCAACGCCTGGATCGCGGCGGCCTGCGGATGTGCCTCGAGGGCGACGATGAGCGCGTTCGACGTGGCGCGGGCGGTGTCGAAGGCCTTCTGCTGCGGTGCGGCTGTCTTGGCACCGCCGCCGCTCGACGCGACGGCCACACCGCCCGCGGCGGTGGCCAGCGGTGCCGCGATCGCCGGCAGACCGAGCGCTTGCAGAAGACCCATGTCGAAGCTCCGTCGGTAGGGAGGCAAAGTCTAGCCGGCGACTCCGCGGTGTCCAGCCCTCGCCGGTCGGATGGCGCGACCGGCCGTCGCAGGGTCGGGTTAGGATCGTCCGCATGCCTGGACGCCGTTCCTTCCGCTCGCCGCGTCGGCCGATCGCTCTCGCGTCGATCGGCGCGGCATTGATCGGCTGCGCGCTGGCCGGCGCTGCAGTGGCGGCGGCATCGGGCGCCAGCGCCACGGCGCCGGGGCCGGCGAAGAATCCTTCGAGGAGCACGACCATGGCGACGAACCGAGCGGGCGGCCCGTTCACCGCGGTGCAGCTGAAGGATCTCGTCGGCGACCACATCGGCCCCTGGATCCAGAGTGGCCTCGACGTGCCGCTCCAGAGCCGCGCCTTGCCGCAGCCCGAGCGGCTCGTCTATGCGTTTCGGCACGACGCGGAGACGGCAACCCTCACTGTCGCCGACGGCGGCGCCGTGAACAGCGCGCCCGGGCCGTCGCACTGGACCGGGCCACCCAACCATCGCCGTACCGCCGAGGGTGCCGAGTACGTCTACCGCGAGGGCCGGCACACGGTGCGCGAGATCGAGCGGGACAAGCCGCCGGCGCGCGAGGTGGTGCTGCTGCTGGCCAACGGCATCGTCGTCACGGCCGCGGGCGACGCCGACATGAAGTCGCTGAAGGCGCTCGTCGCCGGGGTGCCGGTCGACGTTGCCGAGGCGCTGGTCCGGCCGTCGAGGTGAGGGCTGCAGGACGGCGACTGGAGATGGCATGACGCTGAAGACGATGTGGTCGTGGATGCTCCTGGGTCTCGTGGTCGCGGCCGGGCCGGCCTGGGCGGCCTGGCCG
>CAZZVH010000594.1:0-1824 GCA_964657365.1 uncultured Burkholderiaceae bacterium | reverse complement strand
CACGCTGCTCACGGCGCTCGACCTGCCCTGGCGTGCCGACGGCCTGCAGCGCGACGGCCCGCAGGTGCGCGCGCCCGTCGATGCTCTCGTGCGCGCCGCGCTGGCGCGCGCCGGCATCGGGGCCGGAAGCGTCGCGGGCACCGGCCCGGCGCGTCTCTCGGCGGCCATGGCCTGCATCGACCGCGTGTTTCGCCGCGGCGGCTGAGGCGTCAGACGGCGCCGCCGAGGCGCACCATCACGACCACGAAGGCACCGAGCACGAGGTTGGCCATGACCTCCCAGCGGATCGCGCCGACCGCCGCGGCCGCCAGCGGCCAGCTCTCGGCGGCGACGCCGCGTGCGAGACGCGGGAACAGCACGAGCCGGATGTGGCAGAAGACCAGGCCCATGACCACGAAGATGCCGGCCATCGCGTACCAGTCGAGCGGCATGTTGAAGGCCAGGCCGGAGCGCCTGGCCTCATGGGACGCCATGCCGATCATGCCGGCACCGCTGGCGAGCACGAGCAGCGCCGCGACCGCCACTGCCGCGAAGAAGCGCCGCATCGTCGCCAGCATGAGCCGCAGGCGCGTCGGCGGTTCCAGCATCGCCGCGGCCGGCCGCAGGCAGAACAGCATGAAGAACATGCCGCCGACCCAGACGATGACGCTCAACAGGTGGACGGCCTTCAGGGAAGCGTAGAGCAACGGGATCTCCGATCCGCGAGGCAGAGTAGACGCATTGTCGTCTGCCGGTCGTCACGAAATTGCCCTGCCCCATAAACCGAGGTATCGTGCTTCGTTCCACTCGACGTGGGCGTGCTCAGGAGGCGAGGAGACGATGACGAAGCTGTGTTCGGTGTGCAGCACCGAAAACCGGGACGATGCCCAGTTCTGCCGCTCGTGCGGCACGGCGTTCCCCGCCGCCATCGGAGCCGGCTTCGACGCGGGCCACGACGCGTCGCCCCCCGAGGTAGGCATCGTCTGCGACGAGTGCGGCTTCCAGAACAAGCCCGGCTTGCGCTATTGCGCGAACTGCGGCGTCAGCCTGCTCGGCACGGTGATCGTGCCGAGGGGCCGTGGCGCCGCGCCGCCCGATCCGTACGGCACGCCGGCCGCGCCTCCCGACCCCTACGGGATGACCAGCCCGCCGCCGATCAACTATCCGACCTTTGCTCCGGTGGCGCCCTACCCGCCCGCGCCGTCGTCGCCCAACATGTATGCGCCGGTCTCGTCGCCGGGCTATCCGCCTGCCTACGACGACGTGCTGCCGATGCCGGACATGCCGGACACCGCGGCCGCGCTCTCGGCCGCGCAGATGCGCCAGGAAGACGACGACGGGCGGCCGGTGCCGACGGCAGCAGCTGCATTCGTGCCGCCGCCGCGTTCGAACCGCATGCCGGCCATCGTCGGCGGCGTGGTCGTCCTGCTCGCGCTGGCTGGCGGCGGCGCCTGGTGGTTCATGAGTTCCCCCGGCACCGTGCCTCCGCCGGCCGCGGCCGCGTCGGCGGTCGATGTCGCAGCGCCTTCGTTCGCGCCGGCGGCCTCGCCCGTCGAGGCCCCGGTGGTCGTCGCGGCGCCCGCCGTCGTCGCGTCGGCACCGGAGCCCGCCGCGCCGCCTCCCGACCAGCTCGCCTCGGCGCCTGGCGGGATGCCTGCCACCGCGGGTCTCCCCGCCGCGACCGAGACGCCCCCCGCCACCGCGTCGACCCTGGCGCCCGACGACGAAGCCAAGCGCATCGCTGCGCAGAAGCGTCGGGAGAAACTGGCGCGTGACAAGGCCGACCGCGACGCGAGGCTCGCAGCCGACCAGCGGGATCAGGCGCAAGCCGCCGCACGAGATCGG
>CAZZVH010000593.1:0-1831 GCA_964657365.1 uncultured Burkholderiaceae bacterium | reverse complement strand
CACCGCCGCGTCAGCGACCGCATCACCGCCTACGCGCTCTACATCGACCCGCCGCTCGGCCGCGTCGGCATGACCGAAGCCGAAGTCAGGGCGCGCGGCAAGCCGGCGCTGGTCGGCACGATGCCGATGACGCGGGTCGGGCGGGCCAAGGAACGCGGCGAGACGCAAGGCTTCATGAAGGTGTTCGTCGACAAGGAGAGCAGTCGCATCCTCGGCGCGGCGCTGCTCTGCATCGAGGGCGACGAGGTCGTCCATTCGCTGCTCGACGTGATGGCCGCGAACGCGTCGTACGAGGTCGTGCGCGATGCTGTCCACATCCATCCGACCGTGAGCGAGCTGATCCCGACGCTGCTGGAGAACCTGGTGCCGCTCGACTCCGCGGTCTAGCGACGGACGCTCAAGGCGCGGCCGATCCGACCGACGCCTCCGCATCGTCCCGGCACTGCCGCCGCAGCGCCGCCCAGCCGTCGCTGCCGAGACGGTCCATCGTCGCCATGTTGGCCTCGTAGATCGCCTCGGCCTCCGGGAAGGCCTCGACGGCGCGGTCGATGCTCGCCTCGCGCAGCAGGTGCAGGGTCGGATAGGGGGAACGGTTGGTGGCGTTGCCGATGTCGTCGGGCTCGACGTCGGCGAAGCGATAGTCGGGGTGGAAGCTGGCCACCTGGAGCACGCCTTCGAGGCCGAGCTCGGCGATCGCCTCCTCGGCGATGCCCAGGAAATCGTTGTAGGCCAGGAAGTCGCCGAGCACGTCCGGATGGACGAGCAGCGTCGTCTCGATCTGATCATCCGATGCCTCCGCGAGGCGCTCCGCTTCCTCCACCAGCACCGCCAGCAAGGCCTCCTCGTCGCGCGCGGCGGTGGCCACGTAGCGGACCCGGCCCTTGACCTGCGGCGCCTTCGCGAACGGGCAGAGATTCAGGCCGATCACGGCGCGCTCGACCCAGGCACGGGTCTCGGCGACGGCGAGGTCGAGGGCCACGTCGGCTGTCGTGATGGCGACGCTAGCCGAGCGTCATCAGCGTCGCGTTGCCGCCGGCGGCTGCGGTGTTGATGCTGAGCGATCGTTCGACGACCAGCCGCTCGAGCGCGATTCCCGTCTCGCCCGGGCGCAACCCCTGCACGCCGGCGATCGGGCCGGGCCGGCCGGCCAGCGCCCGGCCGAAGGCGATGAGCGCCTCGACGCTGCCGTGGTGGATCGCCGCATCGAAGCGCGTCGCCGGCGACCTCCAGTCGGACGTGAGCGTGACGGCATCGCGCACGGCCACGGGCAGCGTCGCGAGCAGGTCGGCGGCGGCCGCGGGCCAGACGGCTTGCGCGCCGACGGCGAGCACCGCCGCGAGCTGCGCCAGACGGTCGGCCCGGTTCTCGGCGAGGCAGAGCACCGCCTCGCGCGGCAGCAGGCTGTAGAGATTGCGTTCGCCGGTCGGGCCGCGCAGCACGCGCGCGCCACCGCTGCGCGAATCGGCGACGAAGCGCTCGCACAGGTCGCGCAAGGCCGTGTCACCGGTGTCGGCGGCCCACTGGGAGAGCACGCGCGCCGCGGACCGGCTGGTCGGAGGCGGATCGGCCGGATCGGCGCCGGCGCCGGCGTCGTGAGCTTCGCCCGCGGCCATCGCCAGCGCGCGCACCATCACGCCGTCGGGCCGCACCGAGAGCAGCCGCGTCATGTAGAGCGGCCCGCCGGCCTTCGGGCCGGTGCCGGACAGGCCCTCGCCGCCGAACGGCTGCACGCCGACGACGGCGCCGACGATGTTGCGATTGACGTAGACGTTGCCGACGTGCGCATCGGCGACGACGCGGGCGATCGTCTCGTCGATGCGCGAATGGCCGC
>CAZZVH010000592.1:0-1836 GCA_964657365.1 uncultured Burkholderiaceae bacterium | reverse complement strand
TCCACCGGCATCCTGCCCTGCCAGGATCTCCGCGCGATGGTCCAGCGCAAGGAGATCAGCGGCCTCGAGCCGATCGCCGACGACCAGTTCCAGCCGGCCAGCCTCGACCTGCGGCTCGGGCCCAAGGCCTACCGCATCAGAGCCAGCTTCCTGCCCGGCACGCAGACCGTGCGGCAGAAGCTCGACGCCTTCGCGATGCACGAGATGGACATCACGAAGGGCGCGGTGCTCGAGCGCGGCTGCGTGTACATCATCCCGCTGCTCGAGATGCTGGACCTGCGCCACCGCACCTCGGCCACCGGCAACCCGAAGAGCTCGACCGGCCGGCTCGACGTGTTCACGCGGCTCATCACCGACCACGGCGTCGCCTTCGACCAGGTGCCCGAGCAGTACAGCGGCCAGCTGTTCGCGGAAGTCTCGCCGCGCACGTTCAGCGTGCTCGTGCGCACCGGCTCGCGCCTGAGCCAGCTGCGCGTGCGCCGCGGCAAGCCGCCGACCAGCGACAACCTGATGCGGCGGCTGCAGGAGCAGTACCAGCTGGTCGAGGCGATGGATCCGGAAGACGCCGGCCGGACGCACGAGATCACCAGCGGCGTGCCGGTGTCGGTCGATCTCGAAGGCAGGCAGTCGGGCGGCATCGTCGGCTACAAGGCGCGCAACCATTCGGGCCTGGTCGACATCGACCGCATCGCCCACTACGACGTGCGCGACTACTGGGAGCCGGTGCCGGCCCCGCGCCGCGGCGGCCTGATCCTCGACCCGGCCGAGTTCTACATCCTGGCTTCGCGCGAGGCCGTGCGCATTCCGCCGCGCTACGCCGCGGAGATGATCGCCTACGACACGTTGGTGGGCGAGTTCCGCGTCCACTACGCGGGCTTCTTCGATCCCGGTTTCGGCCATTCCGATGCCGGCGGCGAAGGCTCGCGCGCAGTGCTCGAAGTGCGGTCCTACGAAGTGCCGTTCGTGCTCGAGCACGGGCAGCTGGTCGGCCGGCTGCAGTACGAGCGGCTGACCTCGCTGCCGACGATGCTCTACGGCCGCAACGCCAACTCGTCGTACCAGGGCCAGGGCATCAAGCTGTCCAAGCACTTCCGGATGGAGAGCCGGCCGGCCGACGCCGGCACGGCCTGAGGGCACGGCGCCCGGGCACCCGGCTCAGGCCGTCGCGGCCAGCCACTGGCGCAGCGCACCGCTGACGGCAGCCGGCTGCTCGATGGTCGAGAGGTGCCCGCTGCCGGGCACCACATGCAGCTCGGCGCCGTGGATGCGCGACGCGATCGCCTCGTGGTCGGCGATCGGCGTGACGGCGTCCTGCTCGCCGCACAACACCAGCGTGGGCACCTTCACGGCGGCGAGATCGGCATGCGAATCGGGCCGGTCGAGCATCGCCTGCTGCTGGTTGCGCTGCGCCTCGGCGCCGACGCTGTGCGCCATCTCGCCCATCAGCGTGACCAGATCGGCGCGCTCCGTGTTCGCCGGTGCCAGCCAGCGCGCGGGCAGCTCGGGCAGCAGCGCGTCGATGCCGCCGTCGAGCACCTTGGCGATGTCGGCGACGCGGCCGGCGCGGCGCAGGCCGGTGTCGGCCGTGGCGGTGGTGTCGAGCAGCGCGAGCCGCTGGATGCGCTGCGGCTGCCGGCGCAGGATCTCGAAGGCGACGTAGCCGCCGAGCGAGAGGCCGACCAGCGTGAAACGCTCCGGCGAGCCAGCGAGCAGCAGCTCGGCCATGTCGCCCAGCGATTCCTGCTTGCGGAACACGAAGACGCGGCATTCGCACAGGTTGGCGAGGGCGGCGACCTGCGGCGCGAACAGGCGCTCGTCGCACAGATGGGCGCAGGC
>CAZZVH010000591.1:0-1845 GCA_964657365.1 uncultured Burkholderiaceae bacterium | reverse complement strand
CCGATGTTGCCGTCGAGCTGGATGTAGGCGAGGTCGAACTTGCTGGCTTCGATCTCGGCCGGGTCTTCCTCGTCGAGATCGCGGTAGGCGGCGATCTCGGGGTGCCGGTACATCGCGTTCGGGTCGAAGTTGAACTTTGCGTCGAGCGCCTTGATGGTCTGCGGGCCGCCGTTCTTCGCGCCTTCGAGGATCAGCGGGTTGATCTCGGCGAGCGAAGCGTCGGTCTCCATGTAGCAGGTGTAGAGCTTCCTGAAGATGTCGATCGCCTGGGCCTGGGCTTCCTTGGGGATGCCCATGCCGTCGGCCAGCTTCGTGGCGTCGGCGTCGGCCATGCCCTTGGTCGGGTCGACGAAGATCTTGACGATCTTCTCGGGCGTGTCGTGGGCGACGGCCTCGATGTCCATCCCGCCTTCGCTCGAGCCCATCAGCGCGACGGTCTGCGTGGCACGATCGGTCAGCACCGCGAGGTAATACTCTTTCTTGATGTCGGCGCCTTCCTCGACGAGGAGGCGGCGCACCTTCTGGCCTTCGGGGCCGGTCTGATGCGTCTTCAGCTGCATGCCGAGGATCTCGCCGGCGTACTTCGCGACGTCGTCCAGCGTCTTGGCGACCTTGACGCCGCCGCCCTTGCCGCGGCCTCCGGCATGGATCTGCGCCTTGACGACCCAGACCGAGCCGCCAAGTTTCTGGGCGGCTTCCGACGCCTCGCGGACGCTGAAGGCCGGGTAACCGCGAGGCACCGGAATGCCGAAGCGGGCGAGAATTTCCTTGCCCTGGTATTCGTGAATCTTCATCGGCGGAATCGGTGCTCGGAAAAGGCGCGCAGCACGCGACGCGACACGTGGCGCCACCGGGCGGACGCCCGGCGAATCGATGCTGAATGTAGCACGCGACCCTCCGCGCCCCTGACGACCAGCGCCCGCCAGCCAGGCTAGCGGAACTGCCGCATCAACCTGTGGATGGCTTCGGGCGAGAAGCCGCGTGCGGCAAGGAAACGCGACTGTCTGGCGCGCTCGGCGGCATCGGCGGGAAGCTGCGCGAATTTGCGCTCTCGCACCGCCGAGGCCCGCGCCAGCTCGCTTTCCGCGAGAGTATGTGCTGCCTCCGAGGGAAGCTGCAAGCCGTGCTTGGCCAGTTCGGCCTTGATGCGCAAGCTGCCGAAACGCCCCTCCCGGGCGTGGATGCGCGACTCGACGAATCGCTCCGCCGACAGGAACTGCTGCGCCGCCAGCCAGTCGAGCACGGCCTCGACCTCGGCATGGCGGGCATCCGGATCCGACTCCGGATTCGCATCCATACCGGCAGTCTCATCCGAATCCGCGGCGACGGCCGCTGCACTCACAGCGGCGTGCCTGCGCAGCTTCCGCCGCAACTCGACGCGGCTCTGGTCACGCTGCGCCAGCAACTGCAGGGCGCGGCCCTTGAGCGACAGCCTGGCTCGTGGACGCGCCACTGCGGCAGCTCAGCGGAAAATCAGTCTTTCACGACCTTGAGCTTTGCCGGGGTTTCGTCCATCTGGGCGCCCGGCAGCAGCGGGATGCCCATCTCGAGACGGACCTTGTTCTCGATCTCGATGGCGAGGTCGGGGTTCTCTTTCAGGAAATCCCGGGCGTTGTCCTTGCCCTGGCCGATCTTCTCGCCGTTGTAGGCGTACCAGGAGCCGCTCTTCTCGAGGATCTTGGCCTCGACGCCCATGTCGATCACTTCGCCCTCGCGGCTGATGCCCTGGCCGTAGAGGATGTCGAATTCGGCGGTCTTGAACGGCGGCGAGACCTTGTTCTTGACGACCTTGACCTTGGTCTCGTTGCCGATCACTTCCTCGCCCTTCTTGATCGAGCCGATGCG
>CAZZVH010000590.1:0-1847 GCA_964657365.1 uncultured Burkholderiaceae bacterium | reverse complement strand
TCGGTCTTGTTGATGTGCTGGCCGCCCGCGCCCGAGGCGCGGAAGGTGTCGGTGCGCACGTCGGCCGGGTTGATGTCGATCTGGATCGAGTCGTCGACTTCCGGATAGACGAAGACGCTGGCGAACGAGGTGTGCCGGCCGCCGGCGGAATCGAACGGGCTCTTCCGCACCAGGCGATGCACGCCGGTCTCGGTGCGCAGCAGGCCGAAGGCGTAGTCGCCCTCGACCTTGATCGTCGCGCTCTTGATGCCCGCGACGTCGCCTTCGCTCTCTTCCATGATCTCGGTGTTGAAGCCCTTCCGCTCGCAGTACTTGAGGTACTGGCGCAGCAGCATGGCGCACCAGTCGCATGCCTCGGTGCCGCCGGCGCCGGCCTGCAGGTCGAGGAAGCAGTTGAGCGGGTCTTCGGGCACGTTGAACATGCGCCGGAACTCGAGCTCGCCGACGGTGGTGTCGAGCTTGGCCGCGTCGGCCTCGATGGCGAGCAGGCCGTCGAAGTCCTGGTCGGCCTTCGACATGTCGTAGAGCTCGGTGTTGTCGGAGAGGTTCGACGTCAGGTGGTCGATCGTCGCCACCACGTTCTCCAGCGCGCGCTTCTCGCGGCCCAGCTCCTGGGCCCGCTTCGGCTCGTCCCAGACCTTCGGGTTCTCGAGCGCCGCGTTGACCTCGTTCAGCCGCAGTGCTTTGCGGTCGTAGTCAAAGATACCCCCGAAGCGCGGCGGTGCGCTGGGTCAGGTCGGCCAGGCGATTGCCGATGGCATTGATGTGTTCGACGTCCATGGTGCAGTCTCGAAATCGTGTCGCCCGGGCGGGCTCGGGCAGCCCTTCAGGCAGTCCGCGATTCTGACAGGAACGCCTCGAGCAGACGGGCGATGTCCTCGGGCCGGTCGTGGTGGAGCATGTGGCCGGCCGGCGAGACGACGTGCCGCTCGACCCGCGCCACCACATTCAGCCGTTCGTGGAATTCAGCCTTGGTGAAGCGGTCGCCCCACCAGATCGAGACGTCGGTGCGGTCGCCCTCGATCCAGAGCATCGGCGCGGTGATGCGCTTCCAGCATTCGAGCCACTCGTCGACGCTCGCCAGCAGCGGGCTGGAGCGCTTGTGGTTCGGGTCGGCCAGCAGGCGCCAGGCGTCGGGCGCGCCGCCGACGCCGGCGACGCGCTGCGACCAGTGCCCCGCCAGCCACAGGGCCCGGTCGGCGCGCAGCAACGGGTTGGTCTTCTGCAGCCGCGCCGCGACGGCGTCGAGCGAGTCGTACGGGCGCAGCTGCTCGGGCGTCTTGAGCTCGTCGAGCCAGGTCGCGAAGCGCTTGGGCGCCTGCGACGGCTTCGAGCGCGGCATGCCAAAGCCCTCGAGATTGACCAGATGGCCGATCCGCGCCGGCCGCACCCCGGCATAGAGCGTGGCGACGTTGCCGCCCATGCTGTGGCCGAGCAGGTCGATCGGCGCATGGTCGGCGCCGAACAGCGCGTCGAGCACGCATTCGAGATCGCCCAGGTACTCGGGGAAGAAGTAGGTGTCGGCCTGCGGCGTCTCGCTGGCGCCGAAGCCGCGCCAGTCGAGCGCCAGCACGTGCCGGTCGCTCGGCAAGGCGTCGACCACGAACTGGAACGAGGCGGCGACGTCCATCCAGCCGTGCAGCATCAGCAGCGGCGGGCGGTCGGCCGAGACCATGCCGGCGTCGCCCCACTCGAGCAGGTGGTGGCGCAGGCCGCGCGCCTCGACGAAGCGGCTGCGTGCCTGGCGGCGGGGCAGGTAGGGAGAAGCACTCATGTCGGTGTCGATGTCGGTGTCGGCGGGCGTTCGCACCAGGGCGCGGGCGGTTTCGGCCACTGTAAGGGGCGAG
>CAZZVH010000589.1:0-1850 GCA_964657365.1 uncultured Burkholderiaceae bacterium | reverse complement strand
GCGCCAGCGTCTCCGAGAATCCACGAAACGACGCGCTCGCTTCGGCGCCGTCGACCGTGCTGCCGCCGCCGAGCGCCGCGGTCGTCGCGCCGACGCTCGTGCCGCCGACGGTCATCGATCCGGTCGTGCCGAACGCCGTGGCGGTCCGGCCGCCACCGGCCGCCACCAACCGGCCCGCCGACGCCGCTTCCGCCGCATTCTCCGGCTCCGCTGGCGCGGATCCCTTCTCCTACTACGTCCAGGCCGGCGCCTTCGCGCGCACCGAAGACGCCGAGCAGCAACGCGCCAAGCTGGCCATCATCGGCATCGAGAGCAAGCTCACGGAGCGCGAACAGGGCGGCCGCACCGTCTATCGGGTGCGGGTCGGCCCGTTCGACAAGAAAGACGACGCGGATGCCGCGAAGGACAAGCTGGCCGACGCCGGCGTCGACTCGGCCCTGGTCCGGGTCCAGAGATAGCCCGGTCTTCACCATTCCTCTTCGTCCCGGAATATCGCCATGACACTGAACCGACGCGATTTTTCGAACCACCTGCTCGGCACGGCGTGTGCGGCTTGCGCCCTGCCGGCCGTCGTGCACGCAGCGCCGCAACCGCGAAGCGCGCCCGTCGAAGGCGTGAACTACGTGCGCCTCGAGCAGCCGGCTGCGGCCGGCACGCCAGGGCGCATCGAGGTGATCGAGTTCTTCTGGTACGAGTGCCCGCACTGCAATGCCTTCGAGCCGTCGCTCGAGGCCTGGTCGCGGCGCCTGCCGGCCGATGTCGTGCTGCGCCGTGTTCCGGTCTGGTTCCGCGAATTCCCGTACACGGCGCAGCAGAAACTGTTCTACGCGCTGGAGGCGGCCGGCCTGCTGCCGACGCTGCACAGGCGCGTCTTCGCCGCGATCCACAACGACCAGGTCCGGATGCGCACGCCGGAAGACTTCGCCGCGTTCGCCCTGAAGAACGGCGTCGACCCCGTCAAGTTCATGGCGCTCTATGCCTCGTTCGGCGTGCAGAGCAAGGCGCAGCAGGCGCGGGTGCTTGCAGCCGCCTACGACATCGATGCGGTGCCGGCGATGGGCGTGCAGGGCCGCTACTACACGAACGGCGGCCTGGCCAACGCCAGCGGAACGGCCAATTCCCCGGCCGGCTCGAACGAGCGCATGCTGGATGTCGTCGATGCGCTGATCGCGAAGGTGCGCCAGGGCACCATCTGACGCCGGGGCAGCCCGGAGCGCCTGCGAGGCGCGGAGTGTTCGTGCGTTGTGGGCACGGAACGGACGGTTGAGACTCGCACCGCCCGGACCGGCGGGCTAGAATGGCCTGCAAGTTTTGTGCCGCCATGCGGAACGCCGACGTTTCCCGAGCCCTGCCAATTTCCCTGTGCATCTTCCGACGCTCCGCCTCGCCGCCCTGACGGCTCTCGCCCTGGCCACTGCGCTGCCGGCTGGCTTCGCTCACGCAGAGAAGGCCGACCGGGCGAAACCGCTCAACATCGAGTCCGAGCTGCCCGGCAAGTTCGACCTGCTCAAGCAGTTCGTCACCTTCAACGGCAACGTCGTCGTCACCAAGGGCACGATGACGATCCGCGCGGCCCGCATCGAAGTGCACGAGACGCCCGAGGGCTACTACATGGCGACGGCGTTCGGCTCGCCCGGGCAGCACGCGGTGTTCCGGCAGAAACGCGATGCGCCCGACGAATGGATCGAGGGCGACGCGGAACGGCTCGAATACGACGGCAAGTCCGACGTGATCCGTTTCATCAGCAATGCCACCGTGCGTCGCCTGCGCGGCAGTGCGTCCGCCGACGAGATCACCGGCAACCTCGTCACCTACGACAGCACCACCGAAATCTTCAACGTGTCGGGCGG
>CAZZVH010000588.1:0-1854 GCA_964657365.1 uncultured Burkholderiaceae bacterium | reverse complement strand
GCGGCCGACGATGCCAAGGAGGCGGCCGACGTCGCCCGCCAGTCGGTCGAAGCGAACAAGAACGCCGTGCGAACGATCCGGCGCATCCGCAACGAGCGCCAGAAGCCGCCGTTCGCCGGCCTCGCATGGTTCTTCATCTTCGCCTCGGCGATCCTGAAGGTCAGCTACAAGGGAACGGTGCAGGCCGAGGTCAAGGCCGCCGTCGCGACCGAGACCGCCGAGTCCGAGCAGCTCAAGCGGCAGGTCGTCGAGGCGCGCATGGCAGCGATGCAGGCGCAGGTGGAACCGCACTTCCTGTTCAACACGCTGGCCTCGATCGACCACCTGATCGAGACCGATCCGCCGCGCGCCAGCCAGATGCAGAAGAACCTGATCGCGCTGCTGCGGGCCTCGATGCCCTCGATGCGCGACTCCAATCCGGCGGCGCACAACCTGGGCCGCGAGATGGCCGTGATCCGGCCCTACCTCGAGATCCTGAAGGTGCGCATGGAAGACCGGCTGCAGGCGAGCATCCACGTGCCCGACGGGCTGCTCTCGGCCGAGTTCCCGTCGATGATGATCCAGTCGCTGGTCGAGAACGCCATCAAGCACGGCCTCGAGCCCAAGGCCGAGGGCGGCACGCTCGACGTCAAGGCGGAGATCGTCCACGGCAGCCTCGCCGTCACCGTCGCCGACACCGGCCTCGGCTTCGGCAAGGCGGCCACCGCCGGCACCGGCATCGGCCTGGCCAACATCCGCGAGCGGCTGAAGCTGCTCTACGGCGACCGGGCCTCGATGGTCGTGGCCGACAACCTGCCGACCGGCACCGTCGTCACCCTCACCGTTCCCTACCAGGCGCAAGCGCGCGAAGGAGCCACCGCATGAAGACGTCGTTCCCCTGGGGCCGCCTGCTGGTCTCGACACTGCTGCTCGCCACCGGCATCGTGATCGCGCTGGGCGTGGTCGGCTGGTGCACCCTCCCGCTCGATCACACGACGATCAACATGGACGGCGACACCGTCTCCCTCTCCGATCTCGGCGCCGGGCGGACGATGCTGCTGGTGACGGCGCTCTTCGTGGCTGCGCTGGTGGCGGTGGTTCTCGTCGCGCTCGTCATCGTGCTCGCGCTCTGCTCCGCCGCGGTCGCGGTGCTGGTGGCCCTGGTCACGGTGGCGGCGACGCTGGCCGTGGTCGCGTCCCCGGCACTGCTTGTGGTCTGGCTGTTGTGGCTCGCGCTGCGGCGCCCCCCCGGAGGCCCGGCCGCTCACGGCATGATGTCGGTCCGACGGGACCCGACAGCCACGCCATGACCACCGCCCTCATCGCCGACGACGAACGCCTGCTTCGCGAACAGCTTCGGGCCCGCCTCGGCGAGGTCTGGCCGGAGCTCGAGATCGTCGCCGAGGCGAAGAACGGGGCCGAGGCGGTGGAGCAGGTCGCCGCGCTGCACCCCGACATCGTCTTCCTCGACATCCGCATGCCCGGGATGAACGGCATCGAGGCGGCGCGGGCGATCGCCCAGTTGCCGACCGGCGACGACATCGACGACGACCGCGGCGCAGGCAGCACCGACGACGCCGGCGCATCCGGTGCCGGTCCCTGGCACGGCTGCGAGATCGTCTTCATCACGGCCTACGACCAGTACGCGGTCGAGGCGTTCGAGCAAGGCGTCGTCGACTACGTGCTGAAGCCCGCCGAACGCGATCGCCTGCAGGTCACCGTCGACCGCATCCGTCACCGCCTCGCCGGCCGCCGCGCCGACGAAGGCCCCGATGCGAGCGGCATGCAGGGCCTGCTGCAGAAGCTGGCGGAGAAGATGGCCCCCGGTTCAGTGCCGCGGATGAAGTGGGTGCAGGCGACCGTCGGCACGAGCAT
>CAZZVH010000587.1:0-1854 GCA_964657365.1 uncultured Burkholderiaceae bacterium | reverse complement strand
ATCGCCAACGCGCCGCACATGCCGGTGCACCTCGGCTCGATGAGCGAATCGATCAAGACGGTGATCGCGCGCAACGCCGGCCGCATGCGGCCGGGCGACGTGTTCGTGCTCAACGATCCGTACCACGGCGGCACCCACCTGCCCGACGTGACGGTGGTGACGCCGGTCTACCTCGACGGCGAAAGCCAGGATCGCCCGACCTTCTTCGTCGGCTCGCGCGGCCACCACGCCGACATCGGCGGCACCACGCCGGGCTCGATGCCGCCGTTCTCGACGCGAATCGAGGAAGAGGGCGTGCAGATCGACAACGTGAAGCTGGTCGAGGCAGGCCACTTCCGCGAAGCCGAGATGCGGACGCTGCTCGAGAGCGGCCGGTACCCGTCGCGCAATCCGGACCAGAACCTGGCCGACCTGAAGGCGCAGGTGGCGGCCAACGAGAAGGGCGTGCGCGAGCTGCGCGCGATGGTCGGCCAGTACGGCCTCGACGTCGTCCAGGGCTACATGCGTCACGTGCAGGACAACGCCGAGGAGTCGGTGCGCCGCGTCATCACGAAGCTGAAGGACGGTGCGTTCACGCTGCCGCTCGACAACGGCGCGGTGATCCGGGTGGCGATCCGCGTGAACGCCGCCGAGCGCAGCGCGGAGATCGATTTCACCGGCACCTCGCCGCAGCTCACCAACAACTTCAACGCGCCGACGGCGGTCTGCATGGCGGCCGTGCTCTACGTCTTCCGCACGCTCGTGGCCGACGACATCCCGCTCAACGCCGGCTGCATGAAGCCGCTGAAGGTGATCATCCCCGAGCGCTCGATGCTCAACCCACATCCGCCGGCGTCGGTGGTGGCGGGCAACGTCGAGACCTCGACCTGCATCACCAACGCGCTCTACGGCGCGCTCGGCACGATGGGCTCGTCGCAGGGGACGATGAACAACTTCACCTTCGGCAACGCCAGACACCAGTATTACGAGACGATCTCCGGCGGCTCGGGTGCCGGCGCCACCTTCGCCGGCACCTCGGTCGTGCAGACGCACATGACGAACTCTCGCCTCACCGATCCGGAGATCCTCGAGTTCCGCTTCCCGGTCCGGCTCGACAGCTACGCCATCCGCACGGGCTCGGGCGGCCGCGGCCGCTTCGACGGCGGCGACGGCGCGGTCCGCAAGATGCGCTTCCTCGAGCCGATGACGGCGTCGATCCTGTCGAACAACCGCCACCAGGGCGCCTTCGGCATGGCCGGCGGCGGGGCCGGCGCGCCGGGCATCAACCGGGTCGAGCGCGTCGGCGGCGGGGTCGAGGTGCTCGACCACATCGCCAGCGTCGAGATGGCGGTGGGCGACGTGTTCGTGATCGAGTCGCCGGGCGGCGGAAGTTTCGGGACGCCGGCCTAGGCCTCGCGCGGCGGCGTCCGACAGATCGGTGCCGCAGGCCGCGCGAGACTGGGTCGATGGAATCAAGGTCAGCCTGCGGCGTCGCGGCGGTCGCGCTTGCGTCAGTGCTCGCCTGCGACGCCCACGCCGACGGGTTGCTGACCCCGTTCGCCGGCGCCGCCGGCACGGTGCCGGCACCGTGGCATGTCGTCGGCCTGCCGCAGCAGACGAAGCCGTTCACCCAGTTCTCGCTGGTCGACTTCGACGGGCACCACGCCGTGCGGATCGAGGCGGATCGTTCCTACGGCAATCTGGTGCACCCGCTGGCTGCGGTCGCGCCGTCGGCGCATCTGTCGTGGAGCTGGCGCATCGAACGCCCGCTGGACCATGTCGACCTGCACGAGAAGGCCGGCGACGACAGCCCGGTGAAGGTCTGCGTGTCGTTCGACGAGCCCATGGACTCGCTCTCGTTCGGCGAGCGGCAGT
>CAZZVH010000586.1:0-1862 GCA_964657365.1 uncultured Burkholderiaceae bacterium | reverse complement strand
CGCGAGCGCCGCGGCGAGAAGCGCACGCGGCCCGCGCGACAGCGCGCGGACCCGGCCGCGGGCGGCGGAATCAGGGCGGCGCAGGGAGCGCGGGGGCGTCATTCCCGAAGCTTAAGCCCGCCCGGGCCGGGGCGACGGGTCGGTCCCGCTCATGGCGCGGGCGGCGTCCCGGCGACGACCTTCTGCGCGATCGCACCGAAGACGCTGGCGCCGTCGCCGTCCTTCATCTCGATGCGGATCGTGTCGCCGAACTGCATGAACGCCGTCTGCGGGCTGCCGGATTCGATCGTCTCGATCGCCCGCTTCTCGGCGATGCAGGAGTAGCCGTGGCTCCAGTCCTTGTTGCTGACGGTGCCGCTGCCGACGATCGAGCCGGCCCGGCAGTTGCGCGTCCTGCACAGGTGGGCGATCAGCTGGCCGAAATGGAAGGTCATCTCCTCGCCGGCGCTGCACAGGCCGGCGCGCCGGCCGTTCCAGGTGCTTTCGACGTCGCGGTGCAGCCGGCCGCCATGCCAGGCCTCGCCCAGCTCGTCGGTCGTCACGGCGACCGGGCTGAACGCGGTCGCCGGCTTGCTCTGGAAGAAGCCGAAGCCTTTCGCGAGCTCGCCGGGAATGAGGTTGCGGAGGCTGACGTCGTTGGCCAGCATGACCAGGCGGATGCCGTCGATCGCCGCGTCGGCCGTCGTGCCCATGGCGATGTCGCCGGTGATCACCGCGACCTCGGCCTCGAAGTCGATGCCCCAGTCGACACTGCCGGCGACGATGTCGTCGCACGGGCCGAGAAAGTCGTCGCTGCCGCCCTGATACATCAACGGGTCGGTCCAGAAGCTCGCCGGCATCTCGGCGTTGCGGGCCCGCCGCACCAGCTCGACATGGTTGACGAACGCCGAGCCGTCGGCCCACTGGTAGGCGCGCGGCAACGGCGCCATGCAGCGCTCCGGCTCGAAGGCGAAGGCGTGGCGCGCCTTGCCGCCGTTCAGCGCCGTGGCGAGGTCCTCGAGCTGCGGCGACAGGAAATTCCAGTCGTCGAGCACTTGCTGCAGGCGGGTGGCGATCCCGCTGGCATAGTGGGCGGTGGACAGATCGCGCGAGACGACGACGAGTTGTCCGTCGCGCGAGCCGTCCTTGTACGTGGCGAGCTTCATCGTTCGTGTTCCGGGTGGTCGCCGGCGGCGATCGGGTCGCATTGTCGCGTCGGTCCGACCCCTTGCACACGCCGCCCGCGTCACCCACCACTGCAACCGTCGCCGGCGTGCCGGGACGGTCGCGTCGGCGCGCGCTGCTCGTCCTGGCGTTGCTTGCGCTGCTGGTGCACGCCGGGTTCCTGGGCGGTGTCGGCGGTTCCGTTCCGGATCGGCCGCCCACGGTCGATGCCGCCAGCGCGATGAACGTGCGCGCTGTCGAAGCGGCCGCGGTCGCCGATGCGCAGCCGATGGTGGTGGAGGCCCAGCAGCCGGAGGCGACGCCTTCGGTGCGTCCTGCAGCGCTGCCGCGAGCGCCGCGCCGGTCGACACCAGGCCCACGCGCGATCACCACCCTAGAGCCGCCGCCAACGCCGCCGCCCGCACCGCCGGCCGTCGAGATCGCGATGGAAGCGTCGCCGATGGCGGCCTCCGCGCCTGCACCGGCGCTCGACCCGTCGCCGGGCGCTGCCTCGTCGCCGATGGCGCCCTTGACGGCCGCGCCGGCGGCCTCGGCCACGTTCCTCGCGGCCGGCGAGATGCCGCCGCCCACCTACCGCACCGTCCTGCCGCCATCGGCGATCCTGCGCTACGACGCGCGCCGCGGCCCCCTGCGCGGCGCGGGCGAGATCCGCTGGCAGCGCAACGGTGACGAGTACGCATTGCGCCTCGAGGCGCGCA
>CAZZVH010000585.1:0-1872 GCA_964657365.1 uncultured Burkholderiaceae bacterium | reverse complement strand
CCCCGATGGACATCGAGTGCCGCCAGACGGTCAACGGACGAAACGGACGTGGGCATGTCATCCTCGGCACGGCGCCCGCCGGTCGGCGAGCGCGGGCCTGCGGCTCCTCGACGGGGCGAACGTCTTCCAAGTATCGCGCCAAAGATCGGCTCGGGCGCGGCACTGCGTCACGGTACGCACCGCTGGCGGGCGTGCCGCCCCCGGCTCAGCGGCGCAGGGAATCCCGGATCTCGCGCAGCAGCACCGTATCTTCCGGCGTCTTGGCCGGCGGCGGCGTGGTGCGGCGCAGGTGGTTGATCTGCCGGACCATCATGAAGATGATGAAGGCCAGGATCAGGAAATTGAGCGAGACGGTGAGGAAGTTGCCGTAGGCGAACAGGGGCACGCCGGCTTTCGTCAGGGCGTCGTAGGTCATCGGCCCGGTGTAGCCTGCCGGCACCGGGCCGAGGGCGAAGAAGTAGTTCGAGAAGTCGAGCCCGCCGGTGATCCGGCCCAGCACCGGCATGACCAGGTCCTTGACGAGGGAGTCGACGATCTTGGCGAATGCGGCGCCGATGATCACGCCGACGGCGAGATCGACGACGTTGCCCTTCGATGCGAACTCCTTGAACTCTGCCATCAACGCCATTGCGAGGTCTCCACGTGGGTGTCGGCGCGAGTATTCCCGCTCGTGCCGGGAAGTCAAGCCTGTGGCGGGTTGCGCGACGGCCGCGCGGCCGCCTTGACACGTCCGCTAGAATTCCGGGTTGACCTTTCGCGTCCCATTCGGGGTTCTTCGCAGCATGATTTTCACAGCATGAGCATGAGTGACCAGAACATCGACGGTGGCAAGCGCACCTGGATCATTGCTTCAGGATGCGCCGGGGCCGTCGGCGCCGGTTTTCTCGCCGTTCCCCTCGTCAGCAGCTTCGAACCGTCGGAGCGTGCGCGCGCCGCCGGCGCTCCGGTGGAGGCCGACATCAGCGCGCTCAAGCCGGGCGAGAAGATGACGGTCGGCTGGCGCGGCAAGCCGGTCTGGATCGTGCGCCGCACGCCTGAGCAGCTGGCCGAGCTGCCGAAGCTCGACAAGGAGCTCGCCGATCCGAAATCGGCGCGCACCAATTTCTCGACCACGCCGGCCTATGCCGACAACGACTGGCGCTCGATCAAGCCCGAGTACCTGGTCGTGATCGGCATCTGCACCCACCTCGGCTGCTCGCCGGGAGACAAGTTCACGCCCGGGCCGCAGCCGTCGCTGCCCGACAGCTGGGAGGGCGGATTCCTCTGCCCGTGCCACGGCTCGACGTTCGACATGTCCGGCCGTGTCTTCAAGGACAAGCCGGCACCCGACAACCTCGAAGTGCCGCCGCACATGTATCTCACCGACAGCCGCATCCTGATCGGCGAAGACAAGAAAGCCTGAGCGCCCCTGGCGCTCCGCACTCCTGAGGAAATCGACGAATGGCTGAATTCCAGACCGCCCCGGCCGGCGCCAGCAGCGGCAAGAAGGTGTTGACGTGGGTCGACAACCGCTTCCCGCTCAGCCAGCTCTACAACGAGCATCTGGCGCAGTACTACGCGCCGAAGAACTTCAACTTCTGGTACGTGTTCGGCGGCCTGGCGCTGTTCGTGCTCGTGATCCAGATCCTCACCGGCATCTTCCTGGTGATGCACTACAAGCCCGACGCCGCCAAGGCGTTCGCGTCGGTCGAGTACATCATGCGCGACGTGCCGTGGGGCTGGCTGATCCGCTACATGCACTCGACGGGCGCCTCGGCGTTCTTCATCGTCGTGTACCTGCACATGTTCCGCGGCATGATCTACGGCAGCTACCGCACGCCGCGCGAGCTGATCTGGCTGTTCGGCTGCGGCATCTTCCTGTGCCTGATGGCC
>CAZZVH010000584.1:0-1880 GCA_964657365.1 uncultured Burkholderiaceae bacterium | reverse complement strand
GCAGGTCGAGCGACTGGATCGTGTTGGTGCCTTCGTAGATCATGTTGATGCGCGCATCGCGCACGTACTGCTCGACGCCCCACTCGCGGATGTAACCATGCCCACCGAACACCTGCATGCAGTGCGAGGTCGCGATCCAGGCGTTGTCGGTGAAGAAGGCCTTGACGATCGGCGTCAGCAGCGCGACCAGGTCGGCGCAGTCCTTGCGCTCGGCTTCGTCGACGCTGGCCAGCTCCTTGTCGAGCAGCAGGGTCGCGAACACGGCCAGAGCACGGCCGCCTTCGGCATAGGCACGCGCGGTGAGCAGCATCTTGCGCACGTCGGGATGGACGATGATCGGATCGGCCGGCTTGTCGGGCGCCTTGGCACCGGAGAGGGAGCGCATCTGCAGCCGGTCCTTCGCGTAGGCGGCGGCGTTCTGGTAGGCCACCTCGGTGAGCCCGAGCGACTGCATGCCGACGCCGAGCCGGGCTGCGTTCATCATCACGAACATCGCCGCCAGGCCCTTGTTGGGCTCGCCGACCAGCGTGCCCTCGGCGCCGTCGATGACGATCTGCGCCGTGGCGTTGCCGTGGATGCCCATCTTGTGCTCGAGGCCGCCGCAGTAGATCGGGTTGCGCTCGCCGAGCGAGCCGTCGGCCAAGACCTTGAACTTCGGCACGACGAACAGCGAGATGCCCTTCGAACCGATCGGTGCGTCCGGCAGCCGGGCCAGCACCAGGTGGATGATGTTCTCGGCCATGTCGTGCTCGCCGGCCGAGATGAAGATCTTGTTGCCGGTGAGCTTGTAGGTGCCGTTGCCCTGCGGCTCCGCTTTCGTGCGCAGCAGGCCGAGGTCGGTGCCGCACTGCGGCTCGGTCAGGCACATCGTGCCGGTCCAGTGGCCGCTCGTCAGCTTGCCGAGGTAGAGCCGCTTCTGCTCGTCGGAGCCGTGCGCCACCAGCGCCTCGTAGGCGCCGTGCGACAGGCCCGGATACATCGTCCAGGCCTGGTTGCCCGAATTGAGCATCTCGAACAGGCATTGGTTGACGACATGCGGCAGCCCCTGCCCGCCGAACGCCGGATCGCAGCTCAGCGCCGGCCAGCCGCCCTCGACGTACTGCGCGTAGGCGGCCTTGAAACCGGCCGGCGTCTTCACCTCGTGCGTGGTCTTGTCGAGCGTGCAGCCCTCCTCGTCGCCGATGCCGTTGAGCGGCAGCAGCACCTCGCTCGCGAACTTGCCGCCTTCCTCGAGCACGGCGTTGATGGTGTCGGCGTCGATGTCGGCGTACGGCGGCAGCGCCTTCAGCGCGTCGACGACTCCGAGCACCTCGTGCAGGACGAACTGCATGTCGCGCAGCGGCGGCGTGTAGATGGGCATGGCGGGCTCCTCGAAAAGTCGGATGGATCAGGTGGATGCGACGGGTGCGGCCCAGTGGGCCAGCACGCGTTCGAACGCGGCACGGGCGCGCTCTTCGGCGCCGGCGTGGCGCAGGAATCGGGCGTCGTGGTGCAGGGCCAGGATGAGGCCGTGGATCTCGAACAGCAACTGCCCGGCGTCGGTGTCGGCGCGCAGGTGGCGCTCCGCGACGGCGGCGCGGATGGCGCGCTCGAGCGCGGCCTGCCAGGTGTTGACCATGGCGACGAGCGCGTCGCGCACGGGGCCCGGCCGATCGTCGAACTCGACCGCGCCGCTGATGTAGATGCAGCCGGAATCGATCTCCACGGAGACCCGCTTCAGCCAGCGGTCGAACAGCATGCGCAGGCGCGGCAGGCCGCGGGGCGCGGCCATCGACGGGCGGAACACCTCGTCCTCGAAGCGGGCGTGGTACTCGCGCACCACCGAGATCTGCAGCTCCTCGCGCGAGCCGAAGTGGGCGAAGACGCCCGACTTGCTCATG
>CAZZVH010000583.1:0-1880 GCA_964657365.1 uncultured Burkholderiaceae bacterium | reverse complement strand
CGAGGTTCTTGCCCGGCTGCAGCAGGTTGGCCATGATCAGGCCGAGGATCAGCGAGATGAGCGAGGCGGTGACGAACCAGCCGAGCGCCTTGCCGAACACCCGGCCGACCGACTTCGCGTCGCCCATGTGGGCGATGCCGACGACCAGTGTCGAGAACACCAGCGGGCCGATCAGCATCTTGATCAGGCGCAGGAACACGTCGGACATGATCGACACGTAGCCGGCGATCTGGCTCGCCGCCTTCTTGTCCGGAAAGCTGGTGAAGATCATGTAGCCGAGGATGATCCCGATCACCATGGCGATCAGGATCCAGGCGGCAGGCGGCAGCTTCTTGGTCATTCGCTTCTCCCTCGTCGTTGTTTGCCGTACTGAAGCACGACGCGCGCCAGACCCCGAGAGCGCAAACCCTGACAGTGGCGGGATGTCAGCCCGGGCTGGCCGGCAGCCCTGGCCGGAGTTCCACGTCGACCGCCGCCGCCGGCCGTGGCAGGCGCCGGAGCTGGGCCTGCGCCAGCGCGGCATACAGCGGCGGGCTGATCAGGCGGGAGACCAGGCTGGCGACCAGCGCGCAGGCCATCAGGCTCAGCACCATCGAGTGGCCGTCGATCATCTCCATGACGATGATGAAGGCCGTCAGCGGCGCCTGCGTCGTCGCGGCCAGGAAGCCGGCCATGCCGAGCGCGATCAGCGCCGCATGGTCGGCGTGGCTCGAGAACAGCGCGATGTCGTTGCCGATGCCGGCGCCGATGGCGAGCGAGGGCGCGAACAGGCCGGCCGGCACGCCGCTCCAGACGGTGAGCCAGGTCGCCACCAGCTTGCTGAAGGCGTAGACGACCGGTGCGCTCTGGGAGCCGTCGAGCAGGCCGCGCGTGTAGCCGTAGCCGCTGCCCCAGGTGGCGCCGCCGGTCGCCAGCGCGATCGCCGCGACGGCCAGCCCGCACGCCGCGGCGAACGGGACCGGATGGCGGCCGCGCCAGGCGTTGATCCGGTCGGCGCCGCCGGTGAGCGAGCGCAGCAGCAGGCGCGCGAACAGGCCACCGGCGACGCCCGTGACCAGCGCGACCAGAACGGCCGGCCCGATCAGCGACCAGCCGACGCTGACCACCTGGATGACGCCGAAGTAGGTCGAATTGCCGTAGATCGACACCGCCATCAGGCCGGCCAGGACGATCGCGGCGACGAGCAGGCCGCTGGAGCGCTGCTCCGGCTTGCGCGAGAGCTCCTCGATCGCGAACATGACGCCGGCCAGCGGCGCGTTGAAGGCCGCGGCGATGCCGGCCGCACCGCCGGCGATGAGCAGGCCGTGGTCGGAGACGGCGCTGCGCTCGGGCAGCCAGCGGCGCACGCTGTGCATGATGCCGGCGGCGATCTGCCCCGAGGGGCCTTCCCGGCCCAGCGAGAGCCCGGCCAGCAGGCCCGAGGAGGTCAGCAGCAGCTTGGCCAGCGTCAGCTTGAGCGAGACGAAGAGCTTGACTTCCGCCGGCGAGACCGAGGTGTCGACCGCCGCCATCACCTGCGGGATGCCCGAGCCGGCCGCGCCGGGCGCGTAGCGGCGGGTCAGCCAGACGACCGCGGCGGTCGCCGCCGGCACCCACAGCAGCGGCACCCACCAGCCGAGCGCGGCGATGCGGTGGAAGCCCGTGAACATGACGTCGGTGAGCCAGGTGAAGGCGACCACGGTGAGGCCCGCGAGCGCGGCGAAGGCGAGCACCAGCGCGCGCGTGAGCCAGGGCCGCCAGTCCGTGAACTCGCGGCGAAACGCGTGGACCGCGTCGTCGCTGCCGCCGCTCATGGGCGCGGCGCCGTCGTCACCCGGCCGCTTTCATTCGAGCGTCAGCTTCTGCTTCTGCACGACCTGCTTGTAGACCGCGTACTCCGC
>CAZZVH010000582.1:0-1885 GCA_964657365.1 uncultured Burkholderiaceae bacterium | reverse complement strand
GCGGATCATATGCCGGCTCTCGCCGGGCCGCGCGAATCGCTAGCTGTCGCCGCAGTGCTTCTTCTTTCCCGCGCGAATGTTGTCCAGCTCCGCGCTTCCCACTGCGAGCATGGTGGCCAGGCGTCGATCACCGGCGTGATCGGCGTCGACGGCCTGCCTGGCGGCCGTCCACATGCGGCGCGAGTCGTCGTCGCGACCGGCAGTCAGATAGGCCCTCGCCAGCTCCACCTCGGCGACCGGCACGTTCGGGCTCTTGTCGCCGACGTGGCGCCGGAACCCGGCCAGGGCCTGCTCCATGGGCACGACGGAATCGGTGGGGCGGTCGCCGAGCAGCATCAGCTGGGCTCGGACCATGTTCGCTTCGTCGACGTAGAGGTTGTCGCCGCCGTAGCGGCTCAGCGTGCGCGCGTAGAACTCGTCGGCGCCGGCCAGGGCTTCCGTCGTCTGGCCGTATTTGCAGGCAATCCCGGGCAGCACGGCGAGCGTTGCCAGCAGCTCGTCGTCGTCGTCGGGATAGCGGGCGCGCAGGAGCTCGGCCGAGCGGCGGATGGGATGCTCCGCCCAAGCCGGCTTGACATGCATCTGCTCGTCGAGGAACGCTTCCCATCGCCACAGGCGTGCCCGCTCGATCGAGGTGCGGTCACCGGCGCGGTCGAGCAGTTGCCGCGCATGCGCGAGCGACGGCTGGGCCGCCTTCGTGTCGCCGAAATTCAGCAGCACCGCCCCCAGCATCACCTCGGCCGGCGCAGTGCGCGCGTCCTCGGCACCGAAGCTCGAACGGGCGGCCGCCAGGCGGGCTTGCGCCAGATCGGTGATCTGCTTCCGATCGCCGGTGTCCGACACCAGCTCGACCAGGATCTGGAAGACCTCGTCGCGGATCTCCGGCTGCTGCGCGAACGACTTGTCGACCCGGGACACGCCCGCCAGCAGCATGTCGTTGACGGTCGCTTCGCGGGTCTGGACGCCGGCTTGCTTCACCGAGCTTCGCGCCTCCTCGAACAGATCGACAAGGAAGCGCTTCACGGCGATCGCGCGCGCGGCTTCACGGGTCGCTTCGCGTTGCTTGAGCAGTGTTCCGGTGGTGCCGGCGACCAGCGCCAGGGCGAGCAGCGACGCGGCGCCCACGCCGAACGCATGTCTCTGCACGTACCTGCGCGCGCGGTACCCGAAGCTGTCCGGAAGCGCAGCCACGGGCCGGTGCTCGAGGACCCGCTGCAACTCGTCGATGAGATCGGCGCCGGCGCGATAGCGCTCGGCCGGCGCCGCCTTGATCGCCTTGGCGACGACGACGGCCAGATCGCCGTGGAGGGTGGCCTGCAGGGATTTCGCCGTGGTCGAGCGTGCCTCGGCAATGCGCTGCGCCGCGGCCGCATCGTCCGGGAGGCGCCAGAGCGGCCGCGCGATATCCGCGTCGCCCGGCGTCGATGCGTAGGGCCGCGCGCCGTTGAGCAGCCCGAACAGCACGACGCCGAGGCCGTAGACATCGGTCGCGGTCGAGACGGGGCCGCCGTTCACCTGCTCGGGCGCCGCGTACTGCGGCGTCAGGACGGCGCCGGCATCGCGCGTGATCTCGGTCGGTTCGGCGCTGTCGTCCTCCATCAGCTTGGCGATGCCGAAGTCGAGCAGCTTCACGGCGCCGCTGTCGGTGACGAAGATGTTCGACGGCTTCAGGTCGCGGTGCACCACCAGGTTCTCGTGCGCGTGCGCGACGGCCCGGCAGACGTCGACGAACAGCACCAGGCGCTGCTGCACCGTCAGCCGCCGCTCATCGCACCAGCGGTCGATCCGCTCGCCTTCGATGTACTCTAGGACGAGATAGCGCTCGCCGCTGTCGGTCACGCCCGCGTCGAGCAGGCGGGCGATGTTCGGATGGCTCAGGCGGCCC
>CAZZVH010000581.1:0-1888 GCA_964657365.1 uncultured Burkholderiaceae bacterium | reverse complement strand
TGCTGTAGAGCTTGGCCACCTTCAGGTCGTGGTCGGCGATCATCGGATAGTTGACTGTCGACCCTTGCGTCTCCTCGATGTCCTTCGCCCACGAGGCGTGGCGGTCGACACGGTCGGCCGACAGGCCGATGAGCTTCGCGTTCCGCTTGGTGAACTCGGGCTCGATCTTCGCCATGTAGCCGAGCTCGGTCGTGCAGACGGGCGTGAAGTCTTTCGGATGCGAGAAGAGCACTGCCCAGTGGTCGCCGATCCACTCGTGGAAGTGGATCTTCCCTTGCGTGGTCTCGGCTTCGAAATCGGGGGCGGTGTCGTTGATGCGCAGGGACATGGCGGCGGGCTCCTGGGGTCTTGCGGGGCAGGCAGTATCCTCCGGTCGCACAGGGCCCGCCACCCCACCCGTTCCATGCTGATCAACTTCTTCTTCACGCTGCGCGCCGCCAAGCTCAAGGTCTCGGTCAAGGAGTACCTGACGCTGCTCGAGGCGATCAAGTCGGGCGTCATCGACGACGAGGACGCCGGCTCGCCGACGATCGACAACTTCTACTTCCTCGCCCGCGCCTCCCTGGTGAAGGACGAAGCCCAGTTCGACAAGTTCGATCGCGCCTTCGCGGCCTACTTCAAGGGCGTCGAGCTGCTCACCGACTTCACGCAGGAGATCCCGCTGGAGTGGCTGCAGAAGAAGTTCGAGCTCGATCTCTCGGCCGAGGAAAAGGCGGCGATCGAGAAGATGGGCTGGGACGAGCTCATGGAAACGCTCAAGAAGCGCTTCGAGGAGCAGAAGAAGCGCCACGAGGGCGGCACCAAGATGATCGGCACCGGCGGCACCTCGCCGTTCGGCGCCTACGGCTACAACCCGCAGGGCATCCGCATCGGCCAGGACAAGAGCCGCAACAAGAGCGCGGTGAAGGTCTGGGACCAGCGCCAGTTCAAGGACTACGACGACAGCCTCGAGCTCGGCACGCGCAACATCAAGGTCGCGCTGCGGCGGCTGCGCCGCTTCGCCCGCGAAGGCCACGAGGAAGAGCTCGACCTCGACGACACGATCCGCGCCACCGCGTCGAACGCCGGCTGGCTCGACATCAAGATGGTGCCCGAGCGGCACAACAAGGTGAAGGTGCTGCTCCTGATGGACGTGGGCGGCACGATGGACGAGCACATCCACTGCGTCGAAGAGCTCTTCAGCGCGTCGAAGACCGAGTTCAAGCACCTCGAGTTCTATTACTTCCACAACTGCGTCTACGACTTCATGTGGAAGAACAACAAGCGCCGCTACAGCGAGAAGTTCAGCACCTGGGACCTGATCCGGAAGTACAACAAGGACTACAAGCTGATCTTCGTCGGCGACGCGACGATGAGCCCGTACGAGATCCTGCAGCCGGGCGGCAGCGTCGAATACAACAACGAGGAACCTGGCGCCGAATGGCTGCAGCGGCTCACCAACGCGTTCCCGAAGTTCGCCTGGATCAACCCGGAGCCGCAAGGCGTCTGGGGCTACCGCCAGAGCATCTCGGTGATCCAGCAGCTGATGAACCAGCGCATGTTCCCGCTCACCCTTCCCGGGCTCGAAGGAGCCATGCGGTTGCTCGTCAAATGACGTGGCGCGCAGCGCTGCACCGGGCGCTGTGGATTCCGGTCTGCGCAGCGTTGCTCGGCGGCTGTTCGAGCCTGCCGTTCTTCTCGAAGAAGGACGATGCCGACGCGACGAAGAAGGCGCCCGAGCCTGAGGTCGCGCTCTACGAATTCGACGTCGATGCGCCGAAGCCGCTGCGCACCCTGCTGCTCACCTACCTCGACGTGGCGCGCTTCCAGAAGGCGCCGAAGTCGGACGCGATCGCCGGCCCCGAACTCGAGCGCCTGGCTGCGGCCGCGCCGGCTCAGGCGCGCGCTC
>CAZZVH010000580.1:393-1889 GCA_964657365.1 uncultured Burkholderiaceae bacterium | reverse complement strand
CTTGCCGACCGTCTCGGCGCCGAGCTCGGTCAGACCATCGTCATCGACAACCGCGGCGGCGCCAACGGCAACATCGGCGCCGACCTGGTCGCCCACGCGCCGGCCGACGGCTACACGCTGCTGTTCGCGAACGCGTCGCTGCCCATCAGCGCGTCGCTCTACAAGAAGCTGCCGTTCGACGTGCTGAAGGACTTCACGCCGGTCGCCGAGATCAGCGTCTCCGCGAGCGTCCTGGTCGTGAACCCGAAGATCCCGGCGAAGACGGTGGCCGAGTTGATCGCGCTGGCCAAGGCGAAGCCGGGCAGTCTCAACTACGCCACCGCTGGCGCAGGCTCGACCATGCACCTGGCCGCGGAGCTGTTCGACGCGATGGCCGGCGTGCAGATGACGCACCTGCCGTTCAAGGGCGCCGGGCCCGCGATCAGCGACGTCATCGCCGGCCACGCCGACCTGCTGTTCGTCAACATCCCGCCGGTGTCGGGCGCGATCAAGGGCGGCCTGTTGCGGCCGCTCGCCGTGACCACGCCGAAGCGTTCCTCCGTGCTTCCCGACGTGCCGACGCTCGACGAAGCCGGCCTGAAAGGCTACGACTCGACCACTTGGTACGGCTTGCTCGGGCCTGCCAATCTGCCGCCGGAGATCGTCGCCAAACTGAACCGCGCCGTCGCCGCCGTGGTCAGCCGTCCCGAGGTGGCGGAGCAGTTGCGCGCCGTCGGCTCGGAGCCGCAACTGGCGACGCCGGAACAGTTCGGCGCATTCCTCAGGCACGACATCGCCAGTTGGGCGGCGGTCGTGAAGATTTCGGGCGCGACGCTCGACTAGGTCTAGAACCCGTACAGGCGGGCCGGGTTGTCGACCAGCACGCGCTGACGGATCGCCGCGTCGGGCACCCACTCGGCGAGCAGGTCGACCAGGTCGCCATCGTTCGGCATCGGCGTGTCGAGCCGGACGTGCGGCCAGTCGGTGCCCCACACCAGTTGGCCGGGCGCGGCCTCGACGAGCGCATGCGCAAACGGCACGATGTCGGCGTGCGGCATCGGCTGCCGCGAGGTGCGATAGGGACCGGAGAGCTTGGCCCAGCCGCGGCCGGATTTCAGAAGGCGCAGCAACGACTGGAAGCCCGGCGCGCCGATACCGCGCTGGGTCTCGGGCCGGCCCATGTGGTCGATGACGACCTCGACCGGATAGTCGTCCAGCAGCCGGTCGAGCTCCGGGAACGCTTCGATGTCCATCAGGAACTGGACGTGCCAGCCGAACGGCCGCACGCGCTCGGCCAGGCGCCGAGCGACGTCGAACTGCACGCCGAGCTTCGAGACGAGGTTCGCTCGAAAGCCGCGCACGCCGCCGGCGTGGAGCGCCTCGAGCTCGGCATCGCTCACGTCTTCGGCGATCAGCGCGACGCCGCGCATGCTGCCTCCGCTCGCGACGATGGCGTCGGTCAGGACGCGGTTGTCGGTGCCGTGCGCGCCGGTCTGCACGATCACGGCGCGCTCGAC
>CAZZVH010000580.1:0-383 GCA_964657365.1 uncultured Burkholderiaceae bacterium | reverse complement strand
CACGCTGCTCGAGCAGACGGGCTCCTATGAGAGCGAACTTAAATTCATGCGCGCTCGACGCCGATCGTCTTCAGCATGTCGAGATACGGCTGCAGGAACAGGCCGGGCTGCGGATCGAAGATGCGGTTGGCCGCGTACGGATAGCGGTCGGGCGGCCCGAAGACGTGGCAGTGCGCATCGGTGGCGCCAGGCGGCATGGCCAGCCGCGGCACGTGGGTCGCGAACTGCGGCGGAGCGGAAACGGGGAGCGTGGCGCTGGTCATCCGGCGAGTGTCGGCGACAGGCCGATCCCCGACGCGCCGGCCCGGTCAGCGGCGTGTCGCCCGGTTGCTGCGCACCACGAGCAGCTTCATGGCGAGGATGCCCAGGGACAGCGTGAAGGT
>CAZZVH010000579.1:0-1903 GCA_964657365.1 uncultured Burkholderiaceae bacterium | reverse complement strand
CTGCTGCTGATGGGCGGCATCGTCGGCCGGCTGTTCCGCGAGTTCGCGGTCACGGTGACGCTGACCATCTTCGTCTCGGTGCTGGTCTCGCTGACGCTCACGCCGATGCTGTGCTCTCGCTTCCTCAAGAACGGGCACAAGATCAGGCACGGCCGCATGTACCTGCTGTTCGAGCGCGGCTTCGACGCGATGCTGAACGGCTACAAGCGCGGCCTCGACGTCGTCCTTCGCCACCAGTTCATCACGCTGTGCGTCTTCATGCTGACGCTGGCGACCACGGCGGCGCTCTTCGTCGTCATCCCCAAGGGCTTCTTCCCGCAACAGGACACCGGCTTCATCGCCGGTTCGGCGCAGGGCCCGCAAGACTCGTCGTTCCAGTCGATGAACGGGCGCATGGTGCAGTTCGCCGACGTCCTGCGGCAGGACCCCGACGTCACCGGCGTGTCGATGTTCGGCAACTCCTCGCAGTTCAACGCCGGCAACTTCTTTATCGCCCTGCGGCCGAAGGACGAGGGCCGTACCGCCAGCGCCGACGAGATCATCACGCGGCTCCGGCCGAAGCTCGCCCGGGTGGGTGGCGCGTCGCTGCTGATGCAGGCAGGCCAGGACATCAACGTCGGCGGCCGGCTGGCCCGCACGCAGTACCAGTACACGATCACCGACGCCGACCTCGCCCAGCTGAACGAATGGGCGCCGAAGGTGCTCGAGAAGATGCTGGCGCTGCCGCAGCTCACGGACGTCGCCTCCGACATCCAGAACGCCGCGCCGACCGCATCGCTGACGATCGACCGCGACCGCGCCTCGAGCTTCGGCATCTCGCCGGCGACCATCGACGCGACCATCTACGACGCCATCGGCCAGCGCCAGGTGGCGCAGTACTTCACCCAGATCAACAGCTACCACGTGGTGCTCGAGGTGACGCCGGCGTTCCAGACCGATCCGTCGCTCTTCAGCAAGCTCTATCTCACGTCGCCCATCAACGGGCAGCAGATCCCGCTGTCGTCGTTCGTCAAGGTCGACACGACGAAGACGGCCTATCTCACCATCAGCCACCAGAGCCAGTTTCCCGCGGTCACCCTGTCCTTCAACCTGGCGCCCGGCGTGGCGCTCGGCCAGGCCGTCGACGCCATCAGCAAGACCCAGGCGCAGATGGGCCTGCCCCAGGCGCTCACCGGGTCGTTCCAGGGCACGGCCAAGGCGTTCGGCGATTCCCTCTCGACCCAGCCCTATCTCATCGCCGCGGCGCTGGTGGCGGTCTACATCGTGCTCGGCCTGCTCTACGAGAGCTACATCCACCCGCTGACGATCCTGTCGACGCTGCCCTCGGCCGGCGTCGGTGCGCTGCTGATCCTGATGGCCGGCGGCTACGACCTCACCGTGATCGCGCTGATCGGCATCATCCTGCTGATCGGCATCGTCAAGAAGAACGGCATCATGATGGTCGACTTCGCGCTCACCGCCGAGCGCGACCACGGCTTGTCGCCGCAGGAAGCGATCTACCAGGCCTGCCTGCTGCGCTTCCGGCCGATCATGATGACGACGATGTGCGCGCTGCTGAGCGGCCTTCCGCTGATGCTCGGCCATGGCGCCGGCTCCGAGCTGCGCCGCCCGCTCGGCTTCGCGATGGTCGGCGGCCTGGTCCTGTCGCAGGCGCTCACGCTCTTCACGACGCCTGTCGTCTACCTCTATCTCGATCGCGCCCACTACTGGTACGAGAGCCGCAAGAAGGCGCGCCGGGACCGCCAGGCCGCGAGCGCGGCGCGCGACGATGCGCCGCCGGCACCGCCGATCGTTCCCGGCTCGCCCGAGCCCGGGCTCTCGCGCTGACCGTGCCGGCCGTGATGCCGCGAGCGCATGATCGCGCCACCATGAAGCTGCTCATCGTCGAGGACGAGCCGAAGAC
>CAZZVH010000578.1:0-1913 GCA_964657365.1 uncultured Burkholderiaceae bacterium | reverse complement strand
CCAGCAGTACGACCGCCAGCAGCACGAGGATGGTGGCGACGATCTTCCGCCCCGTCGACCAAGGGGCGGTGGGCACGATCGGGCTGCTGCTCACGCTGGCTCTCCGCGCGCCTGGTCTTGCCTTGCGAGGCGCTGCTGCCTTGGCTCGTAGTAGATCTCGGAGATGAAGCGGCCACGCGCGTCACGATCGAACTGGACGACGACGTCGACGACGACGCCGAGCAGCCACTTGATCTCGTTCATGCGCAGGCCGCCGCCCGCGCCGCTTTCTCTGATCATCAGCGCCATCTGCTCGAAGGCGAGGGCACAACTGCCGGCGTGCAGGCTGGTGATGCTGCCGGGGTGCCCCGAGGCGGCCAGCCGGACGAAGTGGAAGCACTCGTCACCGCGCACCTCGGCCAGGAAGATCCGGTCCGGCTTCATGCGCAGGCACGCCTCGAGCAGCGACTTGGCCGTCACCCGGGCCGTGCCCTGGGCGTCCTTGCTGTAGTAGAGGTGGACGACGTTGGGGTGGTTCGGCAGCGTGAGCTCTGCGGTGTCCTGGATCGTGATCAGCCGCTCAGCGCGAGGCACCTCCTCGACCAGTCCCTTCATGAAGGTCGTCTTGCCCGACCCGGTCTTGCCGCTGACGACGATGGTTTGCTGCGCCAGCACCGCCAGGCGCAGGAAATCAGCGTAGTGGCCGCGTCGTTTGAGATCGACGAGCTGGGCCTCGACGGGCGACGCGACGACGCCGGCGCTGCCACTGGTGTCGGCGGTGCGCTCGAACAGGCCGTCGCGCTCGAAATCGTCCAGGCGCCGGATCATGGTCGCGGGCTTGCGCAGCGTGATCGAGACAGTGCCTCGGCCGGCTGCCGGCGGCACGACGAACTGGGCGCGCTCGCCGCTCGGCAAGGTCGCCGACAGGAGCGGATGTTGCTGGTTGATCTGCTGGTCGGAATAGGTCGCGACCGCCCTCGCCAACGACAGGCAGCGGTCCAGCGTCAGCGTTGGCGCGGCCACCGCGTGCCACCCGGTCACGGTCTCGACCATCACCTGGCCCGGGCGGTTGACGCAGACTTCGAGGACGCCGGGCGCATCGAGCTCGGCGCGCAGCGGTCGCAGCAGCTCCACCACCGAGGTCGAGTCGCCGAACCAGCCGTCGCCGGGTTTATGGCGCTTTTCATCCGCGGTCGATCGGTCGATCTGCATGTTGCGCGCGCTCAAGGCGTGGTCGGCTGCAGCGCGTAGACCGCCGAGAAATCGACGTCCCGCGCGACGACGATGCCGACGATGCCGCCCTGGTTCTGGTAGATCAGCGGCGGGATGTTGATGGTGCTGTCGAGCACCTTGTCGGCCAGCTTGCTGGTGCTGGCGGTCGTCGATGGCAGGACGACGGAGCTGCCTTGACCGGCGCTGCTTTCGTGCTGGATTGCCAGCTGCACCGAGTCGTCGATCAGCGACAGGAGAAGCGCGGCACCGATCCGTTCGCGCCAGCGGTTGTCGACATAGCCTTCGATGCCCGCTTCGCCGAGTCGGCCGGTCCCTGGAGAGTCGATGTCGACGGTGATGCCGTGCGGTGTCCGGATCCGCGTCCAGAGCACCGGGATGCTGACGCTGCCCGGCCTGATCGTGGCGACGCGGTACTCGCCATCCATGTGCGAGCCTCGCTCGATCAAGAGCACCCTGCCGTCGTCGCTGAAGACGTTGCGCTGCACTAGGCAACCGATCAACCCGGCGGCCGAGCTCACTACCTTGGTCTGCAGAGCACAGGTGAAGGCCGTTCCCTTCGGCAGGATCATGCTGCGGTCGCCCAGCATCGCCGCGCTGACCCGTGGCGTGCTCGATCGAGGCAGCGACCCACCGAGGAGAGCACTCGACGGTGGCGTGTCGGTACTCACCGGAGAGGCCACCGACGAAGGCACCCCTGCGGG
>CAZZVH010000577.1:0-1929 GCA_964657365.1 uncultured Burkholderiaceae bacterium | reverse complement strand
CATGCCGCCGCCGCCGCCGGACGATTCGTCCTTCGGTGCTTCGGAAATCATGGCTTCGGTCGTGAGCATCAGCGATGCCACCGAGGCCGCGTTCTGCAGCGCCGTGCGCGTGACCTTCGTCGGGTCCAGGATGCCCATCTCGATCATGTCGCCGTACTGGCCGTTGGCGGCGTTGTAGCCGTAGTTGCCCTTGCCGCCGAGAACGGCGTTGACGACCACGCTCGGCTCGTCGCCCGAGTTCTGCACGATGATGCGCAGCGGCTCTTCGATGGCACGCAGGATCAGCTTGATGCCGGCATCCTGGTCGGGGTTGTCGCCCTTGATCGTGCCAGCGGCCTGCTTGGCGCGGAGGAGAGCCACGCCGCCACCGGCGACGATGCCTTCTTCCACGGCCGCGCGGGTCGCGTGCAGTGCGTCTTCGACGCGGGCCTTCTTTTCCTTCATCTCGACTTCGGTCGCCGCACCGACCTTGATCAGCGCCACGCCGCCGGCCAGCTTGGCCACGCGTTCCTGGAGCTTTTCCTTGTCGTAGTCGGAGGTGGCTTCCTCGATCTGGACGCGCACCTGCTTGACGCGCGCCTCGATGTCGGCCGGCGCACCGGCGCCGTCGATGATCGTGGTGTTCTCTTTCGCGACTTCGACGCGCTTGGCCTGGCCGAGGTCGGCCAGCGTGACCTTCTCGAGCGTCAGGCCGACTTCCTCGGCGATGACCTTGCCGCCGGTCAGGATGGCGATGTCCTCGAGCATCGCCTTGCGGCGGTCACCGAAGCCCGGCGCCTTGACGGCGACGACCTTCAGGATGCCGCGGATCGTGTTCACGACCAACGTCGCGAGCGCTTCGCCTTCGACTTCTTCGGCGACGATCAGCAGCGGACGGCCGGACTTGGCCACCTGCTCCAGAGTCGGCAGGAGATCGCGGATGTTGCTGATCTTCTTGTCGAACAGCAGCACGAACGGGTTGTCGAGCGCCGCCGTCTGCTTGTCGGGGTTGTTGATGAAGTAGGGCGACAGGTAGCCGCGGTCGAACTGCATGCCTTCGACGACTTCGAGCTCGCAGTTGAGCGACTTGCCGTCTTCGACGGTGATGACGCCTTCCTTGCCGACCTTGTCCATCGCCTCGGCGATGATGCGGCCGACTTCCTCGTCGCTGTTCGCCGAGATCGTGCCGACCTGGGCGATTTCCTTCGAGGTCGTGGTGGGCTTCGACTGGGCCTTGAGCTGGGCGACGAGGGCCGAGACGGCCTTGTCGATGCCGCGCTTCAGGTCCATCGGGTTCATGCCGGCGGCCACGTACTTCATGCCTTCGCGAACGATGGCTTGCGCGAGCACGGTGGCCGTGGTCGTGCCGTCACCGGCGATGTCCGAGGTCTTGGAAGCGACTTCCTTGACCATCTGGGCGCCCATGTTCTGGAGCTTGTCCTTGAGCTCGATCTCTTTCGCGACCGAGACACCGTCCTTGGTGACCGTCGGGCCGCCGAACGAGCGCTCGAGCACCACGTTGCGGCCCTTGGGGCCGAGCGTGACCTTGACCGCGTTGGCGAGGATGTTGACACCCTCGACCATGCGCGCGCGGGCATCGCCGCCGAATGAAACGTCTTTTGCTGCCATGTTGTTTCTCCTGAGCCTTACTTCTCGACCACGGCGAAGAGGTCTTCCTCGCGCATCACCAGCAGTTCGTCGCCGTCGACCTTGACGGTCTGGCCGCTGTACTTGCCGAATAGGACGCGATCGCCCTTCTTGACATTCATGGCGACGATGTCGCCACGCTCGTTGCGCTTGCCGGGGCCGACCGACAGGACTTCGCCCTGGTCGGGCTTTTCAGCGGCGTTGTCGGGAATCACGATTCCCGAGGCGGTCTTGGTTTCCTGCTCCACGCGCTTCACGATCACGCGATCGGCCAACGGACGAAGGTTCATGGCATCTCCTTGA
>CAZZVH010000576.1:0-1940 GCA_964657365.1 uncultured Burkholderiaceae bacterium | reverse complement strand
GCAGCAGCTTGATCATCTCGTCGAAGGTGCGCGACTGCGGCACGTTGTCGAGCAGCGCCGCCATCTCCTTGATCGGCGCCCGCGTCTTCACTTCGATCTCGAAGCCGAGCTTGGCCGCGAAGCGCACCGCCCGGATGATCCGGACCGGGTCTTCGCGGTAGCGCGTGACCGGGTCGCCGATCATGCGCAGGAGCTTCTTCTTCACGTCCTTGATGCCGCCGTGATAGTCGACGACGACTTCGCGCAGCGGGTCGTAGTACATCGCGTTGACCGTGAAGTCGCGGCGTGCGGCATCCTCGATCTGCGGTCCCCAGACGTTGTCGCGCAGCACCCTGCCCTCGGCGTCGACGACGCTGGTCTTGCCGTCGAGTTCGCGCTTCGACGTCTTCTCGTTGCCGGCGACCTGGTCGGCGGCAGCGGCGTCGAGCACGGCGCGGAAGGTCGAGACCTCGATCACTTCCGAGAGGCCGCGGTCCTGGCGGCCGCGGCCGAACACGACGTGGACGATGCGGAAGCGCCGGCCGATGATGAAGGCGCGCCGGAACAGGCCCTTGACCTGCTCGGGCGTCGCGTTGGTGGCGACGTCGAAATCCTTGGGCCGCATGCCGACCAGCAGGTCGCGCACCGCGCCGCCGACGATGTAGGCCTCGTAGCCGCCCTCGACCAGCGTCGAGACGACCTTGACGGCGCGCTCGTCGACCAGCGCCGGGTCGATGCCGTGCTCGGACTTGGGCACCTCGACCCGTTTGCCGGCGCGCGCCCCGGACGAATCCACGCTGGATTTGCCCAGCAGCTTGTCGATGAAGGTCTTGATCATTGTTCGAACAGTCTTTCGATGCGCCAGCCTCTGGCGACAGCAACCGCCTCGAGCTCCGATGACGGATTGGTGGCGACCGGATCGGTCGCGCGCTCGAGCAGGGGAAGGTCGTTGAGCGAGTCGCTGTAGACGCTGATGCGCCCGAAGTCGCCCCAGCCCATGCCGGTTTCGGCCAGCCATTGTCCGACACGCCGCACTTTTCCCTCGCGCAGGTTCGGCACGCCCTCGATCCGGCCCGTCAGCGCGCCGCCGGCGTCCCGTTCGAGGCGGGTCGCGATCAGCGGCGCGATGCCGAACGCGGCGGCGATCGGCGCGGTGACGAAATCGTTGGTGGCCGAGACCAGGGCGAGCCGGTCGCCGCGCCCCCGGTGCGACTCGACCAGCGCCCGCGCCGCCGGCAGGATGACCGGCTCGACAATCTCGCGCATGAAGCGCAGGCGCGCCGCTTCGAGGGCGTCGAGCGGCCGGTTCAGCATCGGTGCGGTCGTGAAGGCGACGTAGTCGTGGATGTCGAGCGTGCCCTGCTGGTAGCGGGCGTAGAAGGCGTCGTTGCCGGCGCGGAAGCGGTCGGCGTCGACCCAGCCCAGGCCGATCATGAATTCGCCCCAGGCGTGGTCGGAGTCGATCGGCAGCAGCGTCTGGTCGAGGTCGAACAGGCAGAGATTCGGCAGTCCGGCGGGCATGGACAATGATGCCGCATGGCCCGGAAACGCGGCACGCCCGGCCCGGGACAGGAGCGGCTCAAGGCCCTTCGGCGCCCTCGGCCAGCATCTGCTTCAGCAGCGGGACGGTGATCGCGCGCTTGGTCGACAGCGAGAACGCGTCGAGCCGGTCGAGCAGGCCCATGAGGTGCTTCAGGTCGCGCGAGAAGCGGGTCAGCAGGTGGTCCATGACCTCGTCCGACAGGAAGGTGCCGCGCCGGTCCGCCTCGCGGCGCAGGGCCGAGCGCACTTCCGGCTCGGCCAGTGGCTGCAGGGCGAAGACGTGGCCCCAGCCGAGGCGGGTGCGCAGGTCCTCGCGCACCGGCAGGTCGACCGGTGGGACGCTGCCGCCGGCCAGCACGACGGCGCCGCTGCCGGCGGCATCGATGAAGAGCGAGAACGCCGCCTGCTGCGCAGCGGCG
>CAZZVH010000575.1:0-1990 GCA_964657365.1 uncultured Burkholderiaceae bacterium | reverse complement strand
CTGTTCGTGCCGCCCTGCATCAACAAGTACTACATCCTCGACCTGCAGCCCGAGAACTCGCTGATCCGCTACGCCGTCGCCGAAGGCCATCGCGTGTTCGTGATCAGCTGGAAGAACGCCGGCGCCGAGATCGCCCAGCGCACCTGGGACGACTACATCGAGCATGCCGCGATCCGTGCGATCGGCCTGGTGCAGGAGATCGCCGGCAGCGAGCGGATCAACACGCTGGGCTTCTGCATCGGCGGCACCATCCTGTCGACGGCGCTGGCGGTGCTCAAGGCGCGCGGCGAGGAGCCGGCGGCGAGCATGACGCTGCTCACCACCTTCCTCGATTTCAGCGACACCGGCGTGCTCGATCTCTTCATCGACGAGCCGATGGTGCGCATGCGCGAGATGACGATCGGCGCCGAGAGCGCAGGCGGAGGCAGCGTGCTCAAGGGCCAGGAGCTGGCCACGACCTTCGCCTTCCTGCGCCCCAACGACCTGGTCTGGAACTACGTCGTCGGCAACTACCTGAAGGGCGAGACGCCGCCGCCGTTCGACCTGCTCTACTGGAACAGCGACGGCACCAACCTGCCCGGGCCGATGTACTGCTGGTACCTGCGCAACACCTATCTCGAGAACAAGCTCAAGACCAAGGGCGCGCTCACGGTCTGCGGCGAGCCGCTCGATCTCGCCGCGATCACCACGCCGAGCTACGTCTACGGCTCGCGAGACGACCACATCGTGCCCTGGAAAGGCGCCTACCAGAACACGCAGGTCCTGCAGGGCAAGCGCCGCTTCGTGCTCGGCGCGTCCGGCCACATCGCCGGCGTGGTCAACCCGCCGGCGAAGAAGAAGCGCAGCCACTGGATCGGCCGGAGCACGGCATTGCCGGCGTCGGCCGACGCCTGGCTGGAGCACGCCGACGAGCATCCCGGCAGCTGGTGGACAGATTGGGCAGCCTGGCTGAAGCCGTTCGCCGGCAAGCCCGTCGCCGCGCCGAAGACGGCCGGCAGCAAGACCTGGAAGCCGATCGAACCGGCGCCCGGCCGCTACGTCAAAGAGAGAGCCTGACGCCGCTTCGCGTCGCATTCATCAGGAGATCACCATGAACGACATCGTCATCGTCGCCGCCGCCCGCACCGCCGTCGGCAAGTTCGGCGGCGCGCTCGCCAAGACACCGGCGCCCGAGCTCGGCGCCGCCGTGATCAGGGCGCTGCTCGAGCGCGCCCGGCTCACCGGCGACCAGATCGGCGAGGTCATCCTCGGCCAGGTGCTCACCGGCGGCTCTGGCCAGAACCCGGCGCGCCAGTCTGTGATCCAGGGCGGCCTGCCGCAGAGCGTGCCGGCACTGACGATCAACGCGGTCTGCGGCTCGGGCCTGAAGGCGGTGATGCTGGCAGCGCAGGCGATCCAGGCCGGCGACTACGAGATCGGCATCGCCGGCGGCCAGGAGACGATGAGCCTGGCGCCGCACGTGCTGCTCGGCTCGCGCGAGGGCATGCGCATGGGCGACTGGAAGCTCACCGACTCCATGCTCACCGACGGCCTGCTCGACGTCTACAACAAGTACCACATGGGCATCACCGCCGAGAACGTGGCGAAGAAGTACGAGGTGAGCCGCGAGAAGCAGGACGCGCTGGCGCTGGCCTCGCAGCAGAAGGCGGCGGCGGCGCAGGAAGGCGGCCGCTTCAAGGACGAGATCGTGCCGTTCTCCATTGCCCAGAAGAAGGGCGATCCGATCGTCTTCTCGGCCGACGAGTTCATCAACCGGAAGAGCAGCGCCGAAGCGCTCGCCGGCCTGCGGCCCGCGTTCGACAAGGCGGGCACGGTGACGGCCGGCAACGCCTCCGGCCTCAACGACGGCGCCGCCGCCGTCGTCGTGATGAGCGCCAAGCGCGCCGCGCAGCTCGGCCTGACGCCGCTGGCGCGCATCGCCAGCTATGCGACCGTCGCCCTCGATCCTGCGTTCATGGGCATGGGCCCGGTGCCGGCCTCGCAGAAGGCG
>CAZZVH010000574.1:0-1993 GCA_964657365.1 uncultured Burkholderiaceae bacterium | reverse complement strand
CAGCAGCAGCAGGTTGAAGGCCAGCGCCAGCGTCGAGATCATGCCGAACAGCAGGTAGTAGGCGCACATGAACACGGCGATCGCCGCGAAGCCGTACATCACGCTGTGGAAGCCCTTGGTGATGTTCTCGGCGCCGAGGCTCGGGCCGATCGTGCGTTCCTCGATGATGTCCATCGGCGCGGCCAGCGAGCCGGAGCGCAGCAGCAGCGCCGTGTCGTTGGCCTCGGCCGTCGTCATCGTGCCGGTGATCTGGAACCGGTTGCCGAGCTCGCCGCGGATCACCGGCGCGGTCACGACCTCGCCCTTGCCCTTCTCGAACAGCAGCAGCGCCATGCGCTTGCCGATGTTCTCGCGCGACACGTCGCGGATGATGCGGGCGCCCTTCGCGTCGAGCGTCAGATTCACTGACGGCTGGTGGTTCTCGTCGAAGCCGGGCTGCGCATCGGTGAGGCTTTCGCCGGTGAAGATGACCTGGCGCTTGACGACGATCGGCGAGCCTCGGCGCTCGATGTAGCGCTCGTCGCCGAACGGCACCGGCCCGGCGCCGGTCTCGGCAGCCCGCGCTTCGCTGCTGTCGTCGGCCATGCGCGTCTCGAGCGTCGCGGTGCGGCCGATGATGCCCTTGGCCCGGCTGGTGTCCTGGATGCCGGGCAGCTCGACGACGATGCGGTTGGCGCCCTGCTGCTGGATCACCGGCTCGGCCACGCCGAGCTCGTTGACCCGGTTGTGGAGCGTCGTGATGTTCTGCAGGATGGCCGCCGATTGCACCCGCTTGGCCGCGTCCGCCTTGAGCGTTCCGGTGAGGCGGAAATCGCCGGCGTCGGTGTCCTCGATCCACTGCAGGTCGGGCAGCTGGTCTTCGAGCAGGTTCTTCGCGGTCGTGCGGGTCGCCGCGTCGCGGAAGCGGACGGCGACGCTGTCGCCGTCGCGGACGATGCCGGCGTGGCGGATGTCCTTGTCGCGCAGCAGCGTGCGGATGTCGCCGGTCAGCGCGTCGGCCTTCTTCGTCAGCGCCGCCTTCATGTCGACTTCCATCAGGAAGTGGACGCCGCCGCGCAGGTCGAGGCCGAGATACATCGGCAGCGCGTGGATCGCCGTCAGCCAGCGCGGCGAGCGCGACAGCAGGTTGAGCGACACCACGTAGCCCTGGTCGGTGGCGTCCGGGTTCAGCGCCGCGGTGAGCGCGTCCTGGGCCTTGCGCTGCGCGTCGAGGTCCGCGAAGCGAGCCTTGACCGAGTTGCCGTCGAACTCGACGAAATCGGCCTTGAGGCCGGCCTTGGCGAGGACCTGCTCGATGGTCGGCACGAAGCTCGCGTCCACCTTCAGCGTCGCCTTGCTGCTCGAGACCTGCACCGCCGGTGCCTCGCCGAAGAAGTTCGGCAGGGTGTAGAGGATGCCCACCAGCAAGGCGACCACGAGGATCGCGTACTTCCAGACCGGATAACGGTTCACGCGGTTCTCCGCAACGTCACTTGACCGTGCCCTTGGGCATCACCTGGACGACCGCCGAGCGCTGGACCTGCAGCTCGACGCCGTTGGCGACCTCGACCGACAGGAAGGTGTCGCCGATCTTCGAGATCTTGCCGAGCATGCCGCCGGAGGTGACGACCTCGTCGCCCTTGGCCAGGGCGTCGAGCATGGCCTTGGCTTCCTTCTGCCGCTTCATCTGCGGCCGGATCATGACCAGGTACAGCACCGCGAACATGCCGACCATGAAGATGATGTTGAAGCCGCCGAACGCGTCGAGCGGACCGGCGGGTGCCGCGGTGGGCGCCACCTGGGCGAAAGCTTCGGAAATGAACACGGATGGATCCTCTCGGGCCGCGCCGGGGCCGGCGCTGGCAAAACCGGTCGATTGTAGAGGGGCCCCGACCGTCAGGCCCTGCCCGGCTCCGGCACGCCGCCCCGGGCGTTGCGCGAGGCCTGCGCCGAGGGCGCCGGCGCCGTGACGAGTCGGATCAGGGTGATCTCCGACGCTGCGCCGAAGCGCTTC
>CAZZVH010000573.1:0-1999 GCA_964657365.1 uncultured Burkholderiaceae bacterium | reverse complement strand
AGCCGCGCGTTCTGCAACGCCACGGTGGCCTGGCGCGACAGGCCGACCAGAAATGCCATCTCGTGGGCCACGAACAGCGGCCCGCCGTTGCGCCAGACCGCCATCACGCCCTGCACCTCGTCGCCGGCGACGAGCGGCACGACCATCAGGCGCTCGTCGGCGATGCGTGGCGTGCCGGCGATCTGCAGCGCGCGCGGGTCGTTGGCGATGTCGTTGATGAACTCCGGCCGCCCGCTCTGCAGCAGGCCGCCGATGATGCCGACGCCGGTCTCGACCACGGCCGACTTGAGGGCCTCGGCGATCTCGCCGACGGCGACGATGGCGCGGTGCGTGCGGCCGCCGACGTCGGGCAGGAAGATGGCGCTGTTGCTGGCCTGCAGCAGCTCCTTCGCATGGCTGGCGATGCGGTCCATGACGATCGACAGATCCAGCGACGACGACAGGTCGCGGCCGACGTCCGAGAGCGCCTGCGACTCCCTGGCGCGGCGCTGAGTCTCCTCGAACAGGCGCGCGTTCTCCAGCGCCACGCCCATGCTCGCCGCCACGGTCGAGAGCAGGCGCACGTCGCCTTCGCCGAAAGCCGCCGTGCGCTCGTGGTTCTCGAGCACGATCGTGCCCAGGAGCCGGTCACCCGAGAACATCGGCACGAAGACCGACGATTTGCTCCGGTCGGTCCCCTCGAAGTGGTGGATGCCGAGCGCCTCGCCGGCGGCATCGTCGTCGATGAAGACGGGCTTGCGTTCCATCAGCGCCCGGTCGATCGGACGATCGAGCAGGCTGGGCACCGACACGTTCGGAAGGCGCGCGCCATGCTCGTAGCTGTAGAGAATGTGCACCAGCGACGCGGCCTCGTCGCGCCACGTGATGGAAATGTCGCCGGTGGCGAACACCTCGCGCAGCTTGTCGCCGACCAGATCGACGATGGACTGGAAGTCGAGCTCGGCGCCGACGCCTTGCTGGATGCTGTTGATCACCGCCAGCTCGGCGTTGTGTTGCTCGGTCTCCTTCAGGAGGCGCTGCGTCTCGTCGAACAGGCGGGCGTTCTCCAGTGCCACGCTCATGCTGCTGGCGAGCGTCTGCAGCAGGCGGAGGTCGGCGTCGCTGAATGCGTCCTGGCGATCGATGTTCTGGATGCTGATGTAGCCCTTGACCTGGTTGTCGGCCAGCATCGGCGCGAAGATCACCGACTTCGGCGGCTCCGTTCCCTCGATCGTCGAGCTGCCCCGCTGGGCGATGAGCTCCGGCGTGAGCTGGTTGAAGACGATCGGCTGGCGCGTCGCGATCAGCTCGCGCCGGGTCTGGTTGATCGCGCGTTCGGCGAGCGCGATCCGCTGACCCTTCTCGACGGCGTAGTCGAGGATCTCCACGCCGCGCGCGTGATCGAAACTGCCGATGAGAACCACCTGCGCGTCGAAGATGTCGCGGATCCTGTCGCCGACGAGGTCGAAGATGGCGCCCATGTCGAGCTTGGCGGCGAGGCCTTCCTGCACGCTGTTGACGATGGCCAGCTCGGCAGCGCGCCGACGCTCCGCCTCGTAGCTGCGCGCGTTGAGGAGCGCGACGCTCATGCTGGCGACCAACGTGGTCAGGAGGCGCACGTCGTCATCGTCGAAGGCGTGCTCGCGTTCGTGGTTCTCGAGCAATACCGGGCCGAGCATGCGCGCGCCCGCGAGCATCGGCACGAACAGCACGCTGGGCGCCCGGTCGGTGCCGGGAACGACGTTCACCCCGGCGGCGTCCTGTTCCGCCAGCGTGTGGAAGACCATGACGCGCGGGTCGCGCAGGAAGCGGTCCAGGAATTCGCCCGGGCGCGGGCTGGCCGGCGGCACGTGCAGCCGGACGCCGTGTTCGTAGCAATAGCTGCAGTGGAGGAGCCGTGTCGTCTCGTCCCACCAGTTGATGCTCATGTCGCCGGTGTCGAACACCTCGCGCAGCTTGTCGCCGACGATGTCGACGATGGCCTGGAAATCGAGCTCGGCGCCGACCGCCTTCTGGATGC
>CAZZVH010000572.1:0-2013 GCA_964657365.1 uncultured Burkholderiaceae bacterium | reverse complement strand
CAGCAACGGCGTGGGTGCCGCTGCCGCGGCCGCCGTGCGGGCCGGCAGCTCGGCGGGCATGAGCGTGTGGAGATGCACCGAAGGTCCGGACGACGCGCACGACGCGAGCAGCGCGGCACAGAGACCAGCTGCGCTGCACATCGCAGCCCTGGTGATTCGGCGCGCGCCGCCGCCTGGAACCGGAACCGATCGCGGCATGGGATGGATCGCTTTCATCGTGACGGGACCGGCGGATCCGCGGGCTTGCCGCGCAGGATGGCTTCCGGATGCTTCTGCAGGTAGTCGGAGAGCACGCGCAACGATTCCGAGGCGCGCTGCAGCTCGGTCAGCGTCGCCGCCAGGTTGTGCTGGACGGGCGCGTTCGGATCGGTGACGTTGCGGTCGAGGCTGTCGAGCGAGCCCTGTGCGCGCACCAGCGTCTTCTGCACTTCGACGAGCGCCTTCTGGGCTTCGGGCGTCAGCCGGTTGATCGCCGAGCTGGCGCCGGCCAGCGTCGAGCGCAGATCCTTGCCGATCTCGTCGAACGGGATCTTGCTGATCTTGGCGACGATGTCGGCGATCTGCGGCTGGATCTCGCTCAACGTGCCAGGCACCGTCGGCAGCGTCATGATGCCTTGGGCCGACATCGGCGCGCGGACCGGATCCTTGCCGACGAAATCGAGGGCGATGTAGAGCTGCCCCGTGAGCAGGTTGCCGGTGCGCAGCTGCGCCCGCAGGCCGGTGTCGACCAGCTGCTGCAGCACGAGCGCGTCGTCCGGGCGGCCGTCGCCCGGCTGTGCCGCCTTCAGCAGCGCTTCGCGGACGCGGCCGAGCCGCAACGGGTAGATGTCGGCGAACACCTCGATCGGGAAGCGCTTGCGCTTCTCGTCGTAGCGCAGCGAGACCGTCTTCACCTTGCCGATCTCGATGCCGAGCAGGTCGATGTCGGCGCCCTCGGCGAGGCCGCGCACCGTACCGTCGAAGACCATGCGGACACGCACCGCCGTGCCGTCCGGCGGCGCATGCGCGGCGGCACGGTCGTTGAAGAGCGTGAAGGTGGCGTTGGCCGGCGCCGGCGGTGCCTTGCCGACGTCGTCCGGATTGTCGAAGGCCATGCCGCCGGCGATCACCGAGGCGAGGGTCTGGGTGTTGAGCGTCAGGCCGCTCGAATTCACCGTCAGGTCGATGCCGCTGGCATTCCAGAAACGCGAGCTCGTGGTCACCAGCGTCTGGTACGGGGCCTGCACGAAGATCTTCAGCGAGAGCTGGTCGTTGACCGGATCGAGCGTGTAGGCGACGACCCGGCCCACCTGGGTACGGCGATGGAAGACAGGCGAGCCGACGTCGAGCGAGCCGAGGTCGGTGGACCGCAGCACGAAGATGGAACCGGGCTCGCCGCGCAGCACCAGCGGCGGTTGCTCGAGGCCCTTGAACTCCTTGCGCGACTCCTTGGAGACGCCGGCGTCGGTGCCGATGTAGGCGCCCGACAGCAAGGTGCCGAGCCCGGTGATGCCGCCGGCGCCGATGCGCGGGCGCACCACCCAGAAATTGGTGTCGGCCACGGCGATGTTCGACGCAGAGCGATCCAGCTGCACGCTCACCACCACGCTCTTGCGTTCGCCGCGCAGCGTCACCGAGCGCACCTTGCCGATCACCACTTCGCGGAAGCGGACGTCGGTCTTGCCCGCTTCGACGCCGTCGGCCGAGGCGAACTCGATCTCGATCGTGGGGCCGACCAGGAAGACACTGCGCACCAGCAGCGAGATGCCGATCGCCACGGCCAGGGCCGGCAGCAGCCAGACCAGCGACACGTTCCAGCGACGCGACGCCACCACGTGCGGCTGCGGTATGTCGCGTGCGCCGGGCGCCGGCGGCGGCACCGGTCCGGACGGCTCGGTCGCCAGCACGGCGGCCGGCGGCGTTGGCGGTCTCGGTGGCGGTGGCGACGGCGGCGAGCCCGCCGGCGGCTGCTCAGGCGGTGCGTCGGCCATCGGCGGTGTCGATCGAGGTGATGTCGCCGGCCGCTGCGGCAGG
>CAZZVH010000571.1:0-2029 GCA_964657365.1 uncultured Burkholderiaceae bacterium | reverse complement strand
TCGCCAGCAGCGTGAACAGCTCGGCGTGCTCGGGCAGGCGGCTCTGGATGAAGATGGTCGCGTCGTCGGGGTCGATGCCGGCGGCGAGCCAGTCGACCACCATGTCGTAGACGTTCTTCTCGATGATGCCGCGCTCTTCGTAGTGCGTCGTGAGCGCGTGCCAGTCGGCGACGAAGTAGAAGCAGTCGTAGTCCTTCTGCAGCCGCACCCAGTTCTTCAGCGCGCCGTGGTAGTGGCCGAGGTGGAGCGCGCCGGTGGGCCGCATGCCGGACAGCACGCGCTCGCGGCGCGCCGGGGCGGCGCCGGCCTGGTTGCCCATCGTGGGGATGCTCTCGCTCATCGTTGGCAGTTCGTCGTCGGCAAAGCGGGCGATTGTAGTTTTGCGCCCCTGGCGCGCCGATACACTCTCGCCCGCGCATGAAGAACATCGTCGTCCTCCTCTCCGGGCGCGGCTCGAACATGGAGGCGATCGTGCGTGCCGCGGCCGCCGAACGCTGGCCGGCCCGCGTGGCCGCCGTGGTCAGCAACCGTGCCGATGCGGCCGGCCTGTCGTTCGCAGCGGCGCATGCCATCCCGACCGCGGTGGTCGACCACCGGGCGTTCGCCAGCCGCGCCGCCTTCGACGACGCGCTCGCCGATGTCATCGACGGCTTCGAGCCCGACATCGTCGCGCTGGCCGGCTTCATGCGCATCCTCGGCGCCACGTTCGTCGCGCGCTATGCCGGCCGGATGGTCAACGTGCACCCGTCGTTGCTGCCGGCGTTCCCGGGGCTGCACACGCACCGCCGCGCGATCGAGGCGGGCTGCAAGCTGGCCGGCGCCAGCGTCCACTTCGTGACCGCCGACCTCGACCATGGCCCGATCATCGGCCAGGCGGCCGTGCCCGTGCTGCCCGGCGACGACGAATCGTCGCTGGCGGCGCGCGTGCTGGCGCAGGAGCACCGGCTCTATCCGCGGGCGATCCGGTGGCTCGTGGAAGGCGCGCTCGAGCAGGCGGGCGGCGTGGTCCGCCACCGGGGTGGCGAGCCGCAATGCCTGTGGCCTGCCGAGGCCGCCGACAGCCGCTAGAAGAAGCTCGCCGCGGCGTTGATCGAGAACGCCAGGATCGTCGTGTTGAAGACGAACGAGACGACCGACTGCGCCAGCACCAGGCGGCGCATCGCCCGCGTCGACACCTCGACGTCCGAGGTCTGTGCCGTGACGGCGATCGTGAACGAGAAGTAGAGGAAATCGGTGTGGTCGGGCTCGAAGGTCTTCGAGGCGCCCGGGAAGATCAGGCCGCCGTCCGGCTCGCGTTCGTAGTACGCGGCGGCGTACGTGGTGCCGAACAGCATCGGCAGGAGCAGCCAGGAGCCGATCACGGTGATCGCGGCGAACGCGCCGTGCACCAGCTCGTGGTGCGGCCCGGCCGCCTTGGCCGCCATCAGCTCGAAGACGACGGCGACCAGGCTCGTGACCGAGGCGATGACGACGATGGTCATCACGGTCGCCGCCTTGTCCGCCTGGGCGAGGGCGACGCGCTTGATGTGGCCGGAATCGGCGCGGATCAGCACGAAGCCGACCCAGACCAAGTACAGCCACGCCATCACGTTCCAGCCGAGCAGGGCGCGCGAGAGGAGCGTCCGCACATCGGGCCAGGCCGCGCCGACGACCACGCCGACCACCGCGCACAGCAGCAGCCGGTAGTGCGGCAGCATGGCCGTCCGTGCCGGCTTGGTTTCGCTTGGCGTGGTCGTGGAGGGTCGGGTCACTGGCTGGCGCCGGGCTGGAGAGGGTCGAGCGGTGGCCGTCGGTCGGGCAAGGATAATGCCCGATGCATCCGAACGACCTGCTCGAGGCCGCCACGGAACTCGTGCACCGCCTCCTCCGCTTCGAGCATCCGGCCGATCGCGTCGTCGCCGACTTCTTCCGCGAGTCCCGCAGCCTCGGGCAGCGCGAGCGGCACACGCTGGCGGAAACCGCCTACACCGTCATCCGCGAGCTGCCGTTGCTGCGCCATCTCGCCCGCTCTGGCCAGGGCGAGATGGAT
>CAZZVH010000570.1:0-2039 GCA_964657365.1 uncultured Burkholderiaceae bacterium | reverse complement strand
CGATCTGTTCGCCGACTGCTTCGACCCAGACGACGCGCCGGTCGCGCCGGTGGCCGCCTAGACGTTCGACGTCAAGCATCATTGCGCCAGACCCACAGGAGACATCGATGAAGAAAGTGGCCATCGTCACCGGCGCCGGCAGCGGCATCGGCCGCGCCTCGGCGCTCGCGCTCGTCGCCGCCGGCTGGCACGTCGCCCTCGCCGGCCGCCGCGCCGACGCGCTCGAGGCGACCCGTGCGCTGGCAGGCGCCGACGCCGATCGCGTCCTCGCCGTACCCACCGACGCGACCGACCCGGCCGCCGTCAAGGCGCTGTTCGCGGCCACCCACGCCGCCTTCGGCCGGCTCGACCTGCTGTTCAACAACGCCGGTTCCGGCGCGCCGGCGATCCCGTTCGAGGACCTGACGTTCGAGCAATGGAAGACGGTGGTCGACATCAACCTGACGGCGGTGTTTCTCTGCACCCAGGAAGCGTTCAAGCTGATGAAGGCGCAGACGCCGCGCGGCGGCAGGATCATCAACAACGGCTCGATCTCGGCGCACTCGCCGCGGCCGCTGAGCGCGCCCTACACGGCGACCAAGCACGCCATCACCGGGCTCACGAAATCGACCTCGCTCGACGGCCGCGTCTACGACATCGCCTGCGGCCAGATCGACATCGGCAACGCCGCCACCGAGATGACGCAGCGCATGACCAAGGGCGTGCTGCAGCCGAGCGGCGAGCTCGCCGTCGAGCCGCGCATGGACGTGAAGCACGTCGCCGACGCGGTCGTGCACATGGCCAGCCTGCCGCTCGAGGCCAACGTGCAGTTCATGACCGTGATGGCGACCAAGATGCCGCTGATCGGCCGCGGCTGAGCCCCGTCGGGCCGTTCGCGTGGCCGCACCGGCCGTGACGGATTGCAGCGCCAGCGCCACAGGGGCCGATGCAAAGTCTCCAACGGCGACCGATGCTGGGGTAAAAATCGCCCCATGAGGATTCCGGCACTTCGTCGCCCGTTCGCGTTCGCAGCTGCGCTCGTCCTGGCTGCGGCCGCGTCCGGCTGCGCCGTGGTCTCGGTCGTCGGCGCGGTCGGCAGCGCCGCGGTCTCCGTGGGCGGCGCCGCGGTGACCGTCGGCAGCGCGGTCGTCGGCACCACCGTGCACGTCGCCGGCAAGGTGGTCGAGAAGACGGTCGACGTGATCGTTCCGGGCGGGTCTCCGGCACCCAAGTGACAATGGCCGGATGACGACGAACATTCATTTCATCGGTGGCGAAAAAGGCGGTGTCGGCAAATCGCTGATGGCGCGGGTCCTGGCGCAGTACCTGATCGACAAGGAGCTGCCCTTCCTCGGCTTCGACACCGACCGCTCCCACGGCGCCCTGATGCGCTTCTATTCCGACTACGCGTCGCCGGTGACGGTCGACAAGGTCGAGTCGCTCGACGCGATCGTCGAGGCCGCGGTCGACCAGCCCGGCCGGCGCATCCTCGTCGACCTCGCCGCCCAGACCCACGATCCGCTCGCCACCTGGATGGAAGAGGCCGGCGTGCTGAGCCTGGCCGACGAGCTCGGCATGAAGCTGTTCTACTGGCACGTGATGGATGCCGGCAAGGATTCGGTCGACCTGCTGCACCGCGTGCTCGACCGCTTCGGCACCGGCCTCGACTACGTGCTGGTGCGCAACCAGATCCGCGGCAGCGACTTCGCCGCGCTCGAGCAATCGGGCGAGCAGGCGCGCGCCATCGGCATGGGCGCGCACGTGGTGTCGATGAAGAAGCTCAACGAGGCCGTCATCCACAAGATCGACAACACCAGCAGCAGCTTCTGGAAGGCGAAGAGCGGCGAGAAGGATTCCAGCGGCCTCGGCCTGATGGACCGCCAGCGCGTCAAGATGTGGCTGCGCGACCTGTACCGCGAGATCGACGAGGTCGGCGTCTGAGGCGATGAGTCTTCCGCTGGCGCCGATCGATCGGGCGCGCAGGTCCCTTCTCGCCGGCGCGGTCGCGCTGACCGCGGCGCCGGTCTTCATCCGCGACGCCCGCGCCGGCGACGCGCCCC
>CAZZVH010000569.1:0-2052 GCA_964657365.1 uncultured Burkholderiaceae bacterium | reverse complement strand
CGGCAACGCCTCGGCGTCCGGTTTGCTGCTGCTCGACGTGACGGCGCTCTCGCTCGGCCTGGAGACCATGGGTGGCCTGGTGGAGCGCATCGTGCCGCGCAACAGCCCGATTCCGACGGCGCGTGCCCAGGAATTCACCACTTACCAGGACGGGCAGACAGCGATGTCGATCCACGTCGTGCAAGGCGAGCGTGACCTGGTCGCCGACTGCCGTTCGCTGGCCCGCTTCGAACTGCGCGGGATTCCCCCGCTGGTCGCCGGGGCCGCGCGCATCCGGGTGTCGTTCGTCGTCGACGCCGACGGCCTGCTCGGCGTCAGCGCGCGAGAGGAGACGACCGGCATCGAAGCGTCGATCACGGTGAAGCCCAGCTATGGCCTCGCCGACGACGATGTGGCGCGCATGCTGAAAGAGAGTTTCGGTGCCGCCGAGGCCGACATGGCCGAGCGCGCCGTTCGCGAAGCGCGTGTCGATGCCGAGCGGCTGCTCGCGGCCACGGCCACGGCGCTCGATGCGGATCGGGATCTGCTCTCGACGACGCAGCAGGCGGAGATCGACGCGCTGTCGTCGACATTGCACGCTGCACTTCGCCATGGCGACCGCAGCGCCATCGAATCGGCGCAGAAGGCTCTCGCGCTGGGAACCGAAGGATTCGCGGCCGAACGAATGAACCGCGGCATCCGGCGGGCGCTCGCCGGACGCCGGGTCGAGGACGTCTGACCGTGCCGATCATCAAGGTGTTGCCGCATCCGGAATATTGCCCGGAAGGAAGGGAGATCGAGGCCGCCACCGGGGAATCGATCTGCGAAGTGCTGCTCGAGCACGGCGTGCCGATCGAGCATGCGTGCGAGATGAGCTGCGCCTGCACGACTTGCCACGTCGTCGTCCGCGAGGGGTTTGCTTCGCTCGGATCCCTCGACGAGACAGAGGAAGATCTGCTGGATCGCGCCTGGGGTCTGGAACCGACCTCCCGCTTATCGTGTCAGGCGATCATCGCCCGGCAGGATGTGACGATCGAGATTCCGAAGTACTCGATCAACCACGCCAAGGAAAATCACTGATCGATGCCTCGCCGCACAGGCGAGGCGAGTCTCAGCGGGTGTCTTGCGTGGTGGCAGGCGATCGGCGGAACCAGCCGAGTCGGCCGATCGAATCGAGGAACGAGTCAGGCGTGGTGCCGTCCCGTTCATCCAGCACACCCCGGGCGTCGAGCACGTCGAGCAGTTGGCGAACCTCGCCCTTCTTCAGGCCGCTCACCTCGGTCAACTGGGCCTGCGACATGTAGCGAAGCGACATGTCGCTGAGAACACGGCGATGTCCAGTCCGCTGGAACTCCGCGGGGAGCTCGGGCCAGGCCAGCAGTCGATACTCTTTCATGTCAGGCGGATTCGCGGTCGGTTTCGGAGGGCAGACGGCGAGCGTACCCCGCCCGGTCGCAGGCGGGGTGTCTGATTTACGTGGGAATCGTGATATTTGCGACAGTTGATTTCAGCGACGGCCGAGCGGTCGGGCTCGAAAATGATATGAGCCGGATGCGGAACGGCTACCCTTGCCGCATTCCAGCCGGTCAGGCAGTCCGTCGTTCGTCGTGTTCGTCGCTGTTGGCGCAGGCCAGTGATTGCCACGGGAGCGAGAAAACGGCGTTGTTGAGATACAGAATCCGTTTGAATGCATCGACGGGCTGGCCGTCTTCACCCAGGAACACCAGATTCGACAAGACCGTCATCGGATCCGACATCGCCACGATCCCCTGACGAATCTCCCTCCAATCCCAGGCGATACCGACCCATTTGTCCTTGGATGCGCGAATACCCCATACAGCCTGGCCATGGCGCAGACCATCTTCCTTGTCGTCGACGTGCGCAGTTGTGCCAAGATGGCGCAACTCGCAGATGGAGTCGTTCCATTCCGAAATCGGCACGCAGACATCGCTCCAGTTGGCAACTTGCCAGGCAGGTACTTGCATCATGGTTTCTCTTCAAGTTGGGACGAAGCCAGTGTTCGGCAGCAGTGTCTGCCGCATCAACCTGCCAACCCTTGTAGGTCGGGCTACG
>CAZZVH010000568.1:0-2057 GCA_964657365.1 uncultured Burkholderiaceae bacterium | reverse complement strand
ACCGCCGTGCTCGCGATCCAGGCCGGCGAGCCGGGGCCGATCGCGCAGGCGATCGCGGGCATCGACCTGGCACTCTGGGATCTGGCGGCGCGGCGTGCCGGCGCGCCGCTCTGGCGCCTGCTCGGCGGCACCGGCGGCGACATCGCCGTGTACGCGAGCGGCATCAACCCGGAACGGCCGCAGGTCGTCGTCGCCGAGAAAGCGTCGCAGGGGCATCGGGCCTTCAAGCTGAAGATCGGCTTCGACGCCGGCCGCGACATCGACAACGTCCGCGCCGTGTGCGCCCAGGTGGGCAGCGGCGTGCCGGTGATGGTCGATGCGAACCAGGCCTGGCCGCTGGCCGAGGCACAGCGCGTGGCCGAGCTGCTCGAACCGTTCGGCCTAGGCTGGCTCGAGGAGCCGCTGCGCGCGGACGCGCCGCTGGCCGACTGGCAGGCGCTGCGCGCCTCCACCACGGTGCCGCTCGCTGCCGGCGAGAACCTGATCGGCGGCAGCGCGTTCGCGTCGGCCATCGCCGGCTCTGCGCTGTCGGTGGTGCAACCCGACGTCGCGAAGTGGGGCGGCATCTCGGGCTGCTGGAGCGTGATCGAGGCGATCCAGGCGGCAGGCCTGCGCTACTGCCCGCACTACCTCGGCGGCGGCATCGGCCTGCTCGCCTCGGCGCATCTGCTGGCCGCGACCGGCGGCGGCGGCATGCTCGAGATCGATGCCAACGCCAACCCGCTGCGCAGCGAGTTGAGCGGGCCGCTCGAACGCATCGTCGCCGGCCGCGTCGCGCTCGGCGAGGCACCCGGCCTCGGCGTCGAGGTCAGCCTGCCGCGCCTTCGTGCGCGCTGCGCCGCTACCATCTCCGGATGACCACCACTCCCCGCATCCCAGGCGTGCGCCTGCTGCACTCGCCCGGTCCGACGCGGGTGCCCGACGAGGTCGTCAACGCGATGGCGCGGCAGCCCGTCGATCTCGGCGACGCCCGGCTGCAGGTGCTGATCGCGAACTGCGAGTCGGGCATGAAGGCCCTGCTCGGCACGACGCGCGCCGACGTCTTCTTCTACGCCGCCAACGGCCACGGCGGCTGGGAAGCGGTGATCGCCAATCTGGTCGCGCCCGGCGCCGCCGTGCTGGTCCCCGGCACCGGCCATTTCTCCGACGGCTGGGCCGAGCAGGTCGAGGCCTACGGCGGCGTCGCGGTGCGGACACCCTACGTCGAAGGCCTGCCGATCGACCCGGCGGCCATCGAAGCCGTGCTGCGCGACGACCGGGCGCACCGCATCGGCGCCGTGTTCGCCGTCCACACCGACACCGCCAGCGGCACCACCTGCGACCTGGCCGCGCTGCGCCGCGCCATCGACGCGGCCGGCCACCCCGCGCTGTTCGTCGTCGACGTGGTCGCCACCCTCGGCGCGGCGCCGTTCGAGATGGATGCGCTCGGCGTCGACGTCGTCATTGGCGCGTCGCAGAAGGGACTGATGCTGCAGCCAGGCATGGCATTCGTGGCGGCCAACGCGACAGCGCTGGAGGCGGCGAAGCGCAACCCCGCGCATCGCTACTACTGGGACTGGGAACGCCGCCGCAGCGAGCACTCGTACCGGAAGTTCTGCGGCACCCCGCCGCTCGCCCACATGGCCGGCCTCGAGGCCGCGCTCGGCCTGATCGCCGCCGAAGGGCTCGCCAACGTCCATGCACGGCATGCGCGCCTCGCGGCAGCGGTGCAGGCGGCAGTGGGCCGCTGGAGCGAGCCCAGGCAGGTGACGCTGTTCACGACCGTTCCTGCCGCGCGGTCGGTGTCGGTCACCGCGGTCCTGGTCGCGCCCGGCATCGATCCGGAGGCGCTGCGCAGCGTCGCCCGCGAGCGCTTCCAGGTGGCGGTGGCCGGCGGCCTCGGTCCGCTGCAGGGCCGCGTCTTCCGCATCGGCCATCTCGGCGACATGAACGAAGCCATGATCCTCGGCTGCCTGGCCGGCGTCGAGGCGGCGATGACGGTGCAGGGCGTCGCCTTCGGTCCGGGCGGGGTCGCCGCGGCCGTCGCGTCCCTCGTCGCTGCCACTGCCGCGGCCTGA
>CAZZVH010000567.1:0-2062 GCA_964657365.1 uncultured Burkholderiaceae bacterium | reverse complement strand
CGCGCATCATCACCGCCGTCGACGACATCACCGCGACGACGCAGTCGACGCTGTCGACGAGCGCAGGCAGGTCGGGCCGGCCCGAGGACATCGACCTGTTCGAGCTGCTGGACACGGCGCTCGGCATGATCGCCGACCGTGCCGAGGCCTGCGGCCTGCGCATCGCGATCGACGTCGACGGCGGGCAGACGGTGCGCGGCGACCGCCAGGCCCTCCTCACCGTCGTGCGCAACATCCTGCGCAACGCGACCGAGCACGCGGCGCCCGCACTGCTGACGATCTCGGGCGATCGCAACGCCTTGTCGTTCGTCGACGACGGGCCGGGCATCGCGCCGGAGGTGCTGGCTCACGTCTTCGACCGGCACCGCCACGGCCACCGGCTCGACAAGGGCGAGGCGGCCGGGCCGCGGCAGCGCGGCCTCGGACTGGCGATCGCCCGGCGCCTGTGCGTCATCCAGGGCTGGACGCTCGATGCCCGCTCGCCGGCCGGCGACAGGGGGCGCGGCGCACGCTTCACGCTGACGCTCGATCCGGGCTGAAGCCCTCAGGCGGTCGCGTCCTGCCGGTCGTGGGCGCCGACGATGCGGTTCAGCGGCCGGTTCATCGCGAACAGCACCAGGCCGGTGGCGACACCGATGCCGGCCAGCAGCAGGAAGAACTGCTGGTGCGGGATCTTCTCGTAGAACGTGCCGAGATAGCCCGTCATGTAGTTGCCGATGAAGCTCGACAGATACCAGACGCCCATCATCATCGAGACGATCCGGAGCGGCGAGACCTTGGTGACGAACGACAGGCCGACCGGCGACAGGTAGAGCTCGCCGATCGTGAACACCACCGACGAGCCGACCAGCCACAGCACGCTGACCTGCGCGCCGGCGGGCATGCCGGTCGAGGCGACGATCATGACGATGAAGCCGAGGCCGAGGACGACGCAGCCGATCGCCATCTTGGCCAGGCTCGACGGCTCGGTGCCGCGCCTGGACTGCCAGGCCCAGAGCATGTTCAGCAGCGGCACGAAGATCCAGATCATGAACGGATTGAACGACTGGTACCAGGTCGACGGGATCGTGAAGCCGAACCAGGTCGGCCAGCGCGTGCTCTCGTCGGCCCAGAGCTGCATGGTGTTGCCCTGCTGCTCGTAGACGGCCCAGAACGCGGCGGTGACGAGGCAGGCGGCGCAAATGGCCATGACGCGGGACCGCTCGCCCTGCGGCAGGCGGACCATCCAGGCGATGCCTGAAGCCACCACCAGCACGGCCAGGACGATCGGCACGGCCACGGGCAAGGTCAGCATCCAGAGGATGGCGACGACGCCGACCGGCACGCAGACCGCGTAGGCCAGCGTGCCGCCCCAGGGCGAGGTTACCGAGGCCGTGGGCGGCGGCTCGTGGGGGAGCTTGTCCTGGTTGAAGACGTAGAGCAGCAGCCCGAGCACCATGCCGACGCCTGCCGCCGCGAAGCCGTAGTGCCAGCCGACCACCTGGCCGAGCGTGCCGCAGACGAGAGGCGCCAAGAAGGCGCCCAGATTGACGCCGACGTAGAAGATCGAGAAGGCGCGGTCGCGCCGCGGATCACCGGGCGCATACAGGCCGCCGACCTGCGTCGCGATGTTCGGCTTGAAGCAGCCGTTGCCCATGATCAGGAACATCAGGGCGATGAAGAACAGGCTCTCCGAGGCCATCAAGAAATGGCCGATCGCCATCAGCACGCCGCCGACGACGACCGCCTTGCGCCGGCCGAGCAGGCGATCGGCGAGCAGGCCGCCGAAGAACGGCGTCAGGTAGACGAAGCCGGTGTAGAGGCCGTAGATCTGCGACGAGAGAGCCTGCGGCGTCATCACGCCGAACGACGACTCGAGCGCATGCTTCAACGCATTGAAGCCGAGCACGCGGGCGCCGACCTCGGGCTGCACGAACAGGTAGTTCACCATGTACAGCACGAGCAGCGCGCGCATGCCGTAATAGCTCATGCGCTCCCACATCTCCGTGAAGAACAGGATGTAGAGGCCTTTGGGGTGGCCGAACCAGTCTCCTTCCGACGGCGGCCGGCCGGTGGCCGTGGT
>CAZZVH010000566.1:0-2068 GCA_964657365.1 uncultured Burkholderiaceae bacterium | reverse complement strand
GTGTCGATGCGTGTGTCGATGCCGCCGCCGGCGTGGTGGCCAGGGCCGATGTCCAGTGCGATCGGGGCGCCGGCCGCAGCCGGTCGCGCCACCGTCGACGCGTACGGTCCGTCGCCGAGCAGGAACACGACCACCGCGCCGACCACCGCCAGCAGCGACGACGCCAGGACCACCGCCTCCCACGGCCACGACGCGCCGCTCGCCCGCAGCCCGTGCGGCATGGCCGTGCCGAGGACCAGCATGCCGACCAGCCAGCCGAGCGCCGCCGCCGGTTTGCCGCCGACCCACTGCACGATCATCTTCATGCCGAGCGGGTAGATGCCGGCGAGGCACAGGCCGACCGCGAAGCGGAGCATCCAGACCGGCGCATAGCCGAGTCCGGGCAGCACCGGCGCGGCGTTGTCCAGGGCGCCGACCAGGCAGCTCGCCGCGAAGATCCGGCTGGCGGCGAAGCGGTCGGCGGCGCCGGTCGCCGCGACGACGAGCGTGCCGACGATGAAGCCGAGCTGCGTCGCGGCGATCAGCCAGCCGAAGCCGGCGACGCCGATGTCGAGCCGCGCCATCAGGCCGCCGGCCGCGCCGCTCGGGCTGAACCAGAGCGAGGTGCCGAGCCATTGCGCGAGCACGACCAGCGACACCGCCGTGCGGTGACGCGCCGCCGCCGGCCCGGCCGGCAGCGGGCTCACGCGCAGCGCTCGAGCGCCTGGGCCAGGTCGTCGATCAGATCGTCGGGATGCTCGAGGCCGACCGAGACGCGCAGCAGCCCTTGGGGCGTCCGGCTCTCCGGCCCTTCGATGGAGGCGCGATGCTCGATCAGGCTTTCGACGCCGCCGAGGCTGGTGGCGCGCGTGAACACGTCGACATGCGCCGCGACCGTCATCGCCGCGTCCTTGCCGGCGCGCGTCTCGAACGACAGCATGCCGCCGAAGTCCGACATCTGCCTGCGCGCGACCGCGTGGAAGGCGTTGTCTTCCAGGCCCGGGTAATGCACCGCCGAGACCTTCGGATGATCGTGCAGGAAGGTCGCCACCTTGCGCGCGTTGGCGCAGTGCGCCTGCATCCGGTAGGCCAGCGTCGGCAGGCTGCGCATGACGAGCCAGCAGTCGAACGGCGACGGCACGGCGCCGCCGAACAGCTGCGCCGTGCGGATGTCCTTGAACGCCTGGTCGTCGGCACGCGAGACGACCGCGCCGCCGAGGACGTCGCTGCGGCCGCCGAGGTACTTGGTGGTGGCGTGCATGACCAGATCGCAGCCGAGCGCGAGCGGCCGCTGCAGGGCCGGCGACGCGAAGGTGTTGTCGGCGACCGCTCGGGCGCCGCCGCGGTGGGCGATCGCCGCGACTTCGGCGATGTCGACGCACTGCAGCAGCGGATTCGACGGCGTCTCGATCCAGACGATGCGCGTGTTCGGCAGCATGGCGGCGCTGACGTCGTCGAGCCGGGTCATGTCGACGAAGCTGGCGCCGACGCCCCACTTCGCGAACAGGTGCTTCAGCACGTTGGCGGTGCCGTGGTAGATGTCCTTCGGGGCGACGACATGGTCGCCGGGCTGCAGGCCCTGGAAGATCGCCGTCACCGCGGCGAGACCGGAACCGAACGCGGCGCAGGCGCTGCCGCCTTCGAGCGCGGCCAGCGCCGCTTCGAGGCCGTTGCGGTTCGGGTTGTGGTTGCGCGAGTACAGAAAGCCGTGCGGATACGAGCCGTCGGCAGCGCGCTCGAAGGTGGTCGAGAGATGGATCGGCTCGGTCACCGCACCGGTCGCGGCGTCGACGCCGTGGCCGGCGTGCACTGCGAGCGTCTCGAACCGATGGGTCTTGGAGATCTTCATGGTGGAGAGCGGGTCGTGGGCAAAGGCGGAGTGATTGTCGATGGCCGGCGCTTGATCGCAAAATCGTCGCCATGGCACCTCTCCGCACGTTCCTTCTTCCCGCGCTGGTCGGCGCGTCGCTCGTCGGCGCCGTGCCGGCCCACGCCCAGGACGCAGCCGCCCGGCAGAGCCTCGCCGACGCCGCGGCGGCACGCAGCCACGCGATCGTCGCCAGCGTCGATCCCGCCGAGCTGCACGCGA
>CAZZVH010000565.1:0-2068 GCA_964657365.1 uncultured Burkholderiaceae bacterium | reverse complement strand
GGGACGTCGCCGCCGACCTCGGCGGGCTCGGGACGACTGCCGAGCTGGGAGGTCTCGGGCCGCACGCCGACCTCGACTTCACCGGATACGCCTACGACAGCGTGCAGCTGCACGAGTGCGACTACAACTGGAAGACTTTCATCGAGGTCTACCTCGAGGACTACCACGTCGCTCCGTTCCACCCCGGCCTGGGTCAGTTCGTGACCTGCGAAGACTTGCGCTGGGAATTCGGCCGCGACTATTCGGTGCAGACCGTCGGCCCGAAGAACGAGCTCGCCAAGCCCGGCTCGGCCGCCTACCGCAAGTGGCACGACGCGGTGCTCGCCTACCGCAAGGGCCGCTTCGACGATCCGATCCCGCGCCACGGCGCGATCTGGCTCACCTACTACCCGGCGGTGATGGTCGAGTGGTACCCGCACGTGCTGGTCGTCTCGACGCTGATCCCGAAGGGCCCGCAGAAGACGCTTAACGTCGTCGAGTTCTACTACCCGGAGGAGATCCACGCCTTCGAGCGCGAGTTCGTCGAGGCCGAGCAGGCCGCGTACTGGGAAACCTGCGCCGAAGACGACGAGATCGCCCTGCGCATGGACGCCGGCAGGCGTGCCCTCATGGAGCGCGGCGACGACGACCGCGGTCCCTACCAGAGCCCGATGGAAGACGGCATGCAGCAGTTCCACGAGTGGTACGGCCGGCGCATGGGCGCGCAGGCGCCGACGATCTAGGCTCGCTGCCGGATGTCCGCGCCATGGCTGATGGCCTGCGCCTCGTTCCTGTTCGCGACGATGGGCGTGTGCGTCAAGCTGGCGTCCGAGGAATACGCCTCCGGCGAGATCGTGTTCTATCGCAGCCTGACCGGCGCGGTGATGATGTACGCGATCGCGCGCTGGAAGGGCGGCACCGTGGCCACGAAGCTGCCGGCGATGCACTTCTGGCGCGGCGTCGCCGGCGTGATCTCGCTCAGCATGTGGTTCTACGCCATCGGCAACCTGCCGCTGGCGACGGCGATGACGCTCAACTACATGTCGTCGGTGTGGATGGCGCTGTTCCTGCTGGGCGGCGCGATCGCCCTCGGCAGCTCGCGCGTCGACGGCCGGCTGATCGCGACGGTGCTGGTCGGCTTCGCGGGCGTCGCCATGATCCTGCGCCCGACGATCGCCGACCAGCAGCTCTGGCACGGCCTGGTCGGGCTGCTGTCGGGCGTGATCGCGGCGACGGCCTACCTGCAGGTGGCGGCGCTCGGGCGCGCCGGCGAGCCGGAGTACCGGATCGTCTTCTGGTTCTCGGTCGGCGGCATCGCCGCCGGCGCGCTGACGAGTGTCTTCACCGGCGGCCTGCATGCCCATTCATGGCACGGCGCATTCCTGCTGCTCTCCGTCGGCGTGCTGGCGAGCAGCGCGCAACTCATGATCACGCGCGCCTACGGCACCGGCAAGCCGCTCGTCAACGCCAGCCTGCAGTACCTCGGCATCGCCTGGTCGTTCGGCTACGGCGTGCTCCTGTTCGGCGACCATCTGACGACGATGGCCGTCGGGGGCATGATCCTGATCGCCGCGGCAGGCCTCTCGGCGACGCTGCTCCGCAACCGCGGCAGCATCGTCGTCGTCGGCGATCCGCCCAACACGGTATGACCACGCCATGAGCCACGACACCTTGATCGGCGCCGACGCGTTGCTCGCCCTCCTCGCCGGCGCCGAACCGCCGCTGGTGCTCGATGCCAGCTTCGATCTCGGCGACCCCGCGGCGGGCGAGCGCAGCTTCGCCGCCGCGCACATCCCCGGCTCGCTCTACGCTCACCTCGACCGCGACCTGTGCGCCGCGAAGACCGGCCGCAACGGCCGGCATCCGCTGCCGGAACGCACCGCCTTCGCCCGCACCGCCGGCGCGTTCGGCATCACGCCAGGGGCGCAGGTCGTCGCGCTCGACCGGCAGGGCGGCATGTATGCGGCGCGCCTCTGGTGGATGCTGCGCTGGCTCGGTCACGAGCGGGTCGCCGTGCTCGACGGCGGCTTCGTCGCCTGGCTCGCCGCGGGGGGCGGCGCGTCGGTCGAGCGAGCCGTGCCGCGGCCGG
>CAZZVH010000564.1:0-2070 GCA_964657365.1 uncultured Burkholderiaceae bacterium | reverse complement strand
CGTGCCGACCCTGGAGGCCGCCGTCGCCTTGCTGGCGCTGGCCCACGCCACGCTCGGCCCCGGGCTCACCGGGTTCGAGGCCATGAACGCGTTCTCGCTGGCTCTTGTCAGGAAGCACTTCCCTGCCCTGCGCCAGCCACTGTCGAGCGCGCCGTGGACGGTCCTCGTGGAGCAGTCGGACGTCGAGAGCGAGGCCCATGGTGCGGCGGCTCTGGAGTCGCTGCTGGAACGCGGGCTCGAGCGCGGCCTCGTCGACGACACCGCCGTCGCCAGCAGCATCGAGCAGGCGCAGGCGATGTGGCACCTGCGCGAATCGATTCCGCTGGCGCAGGCGCTCGAAGGACCGAACGTCAAGCACGACATCGCCCTGCCGGCGTCGGCCATCGTCGAGTTCGTGGCGGCCACGGACGCGGCGCTGGTGCGCGCGTTTCCAGGCGTGCGCCTGGTCGATTTCGGTCATCTCGGCGACGGCAACCTGCACTACAACGTCCAGTGTCCCGAAGGCGGCGACGCGGCCGAGTTCCTGCGCGCCCACGAAAAGGGCGTCAATGCGGTGGTCTACGACGCGGTCGCGGCCAGGGGTGGTTCGTTCTCGGCAGAGCACGGCGTCGGCGCGCTCAAGCGCGACGAGCTGGCGGCGCGGAAATCACCGGTGGCGCTGGCGATGATGCACGCCGTGAAACGGGCGCTGGACCCCGCCGGGCTGCTCAATCCGGGGCGCGTCCTGAGGCCCTGATCAGCACCGGCCACGCCGGCCACGCCAGGGGCTACCGCCTCCGGATCACTGCAGCGGCCCCTTCATCGCCTCGGGCACCGGCAGCGCGACGACCTCGATGCCTTCCTCGCGCAGCGCCTCGGCATCCTCGCGCGACGCCTTGCCGCGAATGGCGCGTTCCTCGACCTCGCCGTAGCGCATCCGCCTTGCCTCTTCGGGGAAACGATCACCGACGTCTTCGGTCGTCGTCATCACGTGGCGCACGGCGCGCATCCATTGCGACTGCAGCGTCATCGGCGTCGACGCTGGAGCCGATTCCACGACCGGAGCGGCGTGGCGGCTCACCTGCAGGCGCGGTGCGCTCGGCAGGCGGGAGATGTCGGCGCTGGCGCACAGCGGGCAGGAAACGTCGCCCTTGGTCAGCTGCTCCGAGAAATCGTCTTCGGAGACGAACCAGCCCTCGAAGGCATGGCCGTCCGCGCAGCGAAGATCGAGCACTTTCATCGCCGCATTATGGTCAAGACGGCGCCGCTGCGGGGGCCCAGTCGAGGGGCCAGCGGCCGGCACGCCAGTTCTGCAACCAAAGCAGGCCGATCAGGGTCTTCGCGTCGGTGAGCGCGCCGCTGCGGGCAGCGGCATCGAGCTCGTCGAGGCTGGCCTCGGCCACGTCGAGGAATTCTCCGGCATCGAGCCGGCGCGGGCCGGCCCGGAGATCGCGGGCGAACCAGACCTCGATGCCTTCGCTGGAGTAGGCGATGGCGTTGTGCAGGATGCCCGCGCGGGCCCACTCCCCGGCGCGGTAACCCGTCTCCTCCTCGAGCTCGCGCACCGCGCAGTCGAGGGGCGGCTCGCCGTGCTCGAGCTTGCCGGCCGGAAACTCCAGCATCGCCTGGCCGATCGGATAGCGCCACTGCCGTTCGACGACGAGACGGTCGTCGGCCAGGATCGGGACGATCATCACGGCGCCGGGATGGACGATGTATTCGCGGTGGGTGGTGCTGCCGTCGGGCAGGGAGATCAGGTCGCGGCGGACGTCGAGGAAGCCGCCCCGCCAGGCCTGCCCCGGCTCGACCAGCGTCTCGCGCAGATGGCCGGTGTCGGCTTCCAGGTCGGCCAGGCGCATCGGGATCGGAGCGGGGTGCCGGATCGGGCGGCGGTCAGGTCGCGAACATCTGCACGATCGCCTGGGCGCACATCGCCATCAGGCCACCGGGCAGGATCCCCAGCAGCAGCACCGCGGCGCCGTTCAGCGACAGCATGATCCGGACGTCGCTGGCGCCGCCGATGGCATGCGTGTCGACCGCATCGTCGAAGTACATCACCTTGACGACGCGCAGGTAGTAGAAGGCGCCGAG
>CAZZVH010000563.1:0-2074 GCA_964657365.1 uncultured Burkholderiaceae bacterium | reverse complement strand
GCTTGATGTGCGTGATGTGCACGTCGGCGCTGCCGCCGAGATGCATCAGCTCGTGGCCGAGTGCCGCGGGGCAGAGGTGGCGTCTGATGCGTGCGAGCTGGCGCTCTTCGTCGCTGAACGCGGTCTCGATGACCAGATGGGAGACGTTCATCGTCTGCAGCCGCTGCCAGAGCAGCGGGTTCGGGCCGGTGTCGCCGGTGTAGACCCACCAGCCGGCGGCGCCCGCATCGACGGCGAAACCGACGGCCGGCACGGTGTGCGAGGCCGAAAGCACCTCGACGCGCCGGTCGCCGAGCAGGATCGTTTCGCCCACGGCGATGGGCGTGAATGCGAGCACCGGATGCTCGGCGCTCGGCAGGCGCGTGAAGTCGGGCCAGATCACGCCGTTGAAGATGTGTTCGCGCAAGGCCGCGAGCGTCTCGGGAAGGGCGTGGACGTGGATCGGGCCGCGGGCCTCGGCGCGGCGGGCTCGCATCACGCTGTCGGCCAGCAGCGCGATCGACAGGATGTGGTCGAGATGCGAGTGGCTGATCAGGATGTGCTCGATCTTCGCGAGCGCTTCGAGCGACAGGTCGCCGACGCCGGTGCCGGCATCGATCAGGACGTCGTCGTCGAGCAGGAACGACGTGGTCTTGCAGCCGGCGGCGATGGAGCCGGAGCAACCGAGGACCTGGACGATCATGGAGCGGTGGAAATGGACGTGGGAATGGCAGTGGCCAGACGACCGGAAGCGGTCGCAGGGTGGTCGGCGATATTCATGGCAGACGGGAGGCCGCACAAGCGGCCAATGTCGCGTTTGCGGGGCGTGCGGGGTGGTCGCGAGCTGCCTGCGAGCGCGGCGTGAAATCCGTCACGTCGGCGGAGTTGCGTTCGTCGGCGTTCGGCGGGCTCACGCCAGACCAAGTTCGATCTGCTCGAGCGCCTGCGGATGCGCGGCGAGGGTCCTGCGGACTGCCGGCAGGCGCTTGCGTGCCGCGGTACGGATGGCGGAAGGCGCGTCGCGCCCGGATTCGGCGAGCGCCCGCCTGGTCTTCCTGCTCGACCAGGACCGCGGCGAGATGACCGGCAGCGACTGCCGTTACCCAACAAAACTAGATTTTATTGGGTAATTCAGTCAAGTGCAGCGCACGCGAGCTCAGGCCGCCTGCACGAACTGCATCTGCGTCCCGGCGAGCTCGATCACGTCGCCGTTCTTCAGGCTGACGGTCTCGCCGGCCAGCGGCGTGCTGTTGACAGTCGGGCGGGCGCCGCCTTCGACGTGAGCGAGCACATACCCCGTCGGGCGCTTGGTGATCGAGGCGACCTGCACGCCGGGCTTGCCGACGGTGGTCACGACCTTCGTCAGGACGACCTCGCGGCCCGCGGCGGCGCCGTTCATGACGCGGATCGACGCCGGGCCGACGTTGCCGCTGGTCCCGCCGGCCGTCAGGCCGCCGAAGCCGGAGGTGCGACCACTCGACGAATACGCCCCCGACGCCATGGCGCCGGGCTTCATGATCATCGTCTTCTCGTAGTCGGCGCCGTCGTCGACCATGAACTTGATCTTGTACTTGCCGACCTCGACGGTGTCGTTGTTGGCGAGCAGTTGCTTCTTGACGGCCTTGCCGTTGATGTAGGTGCCGTTGGTGCTGTTGAGGTCTTCGATGAAGACGTCCTGCCCGACCATCTGCAGCACCGCGTGCTCGCCGGAGACGGCGAGGTTGTCGATGACGATGTCGTTGTAGGGGCGGCGGCCGAGCGTGGTCTTGTCCTTCGTGACCTGGACTTCCTTGATCACGACACCATCGAGCGATACGACCAGTTTGCCCATGCTTTTGTGACCTCGAGTCCCTTGTCTTTGTTCGAAAGGTCAGCGCCGAAACGGCCACCAAGACCGCGCGGCTCCCGCCGGGCCCCTCGCCCGTACGAGTACGACGGAGATATTATCCTTTCCTCCGGCGCCGTTTGCGGCATCGATCAGAGCGGTCGCCGCTTCCGGCAGTAAGTCGCACCTCTGCAGCAACTCGGCGATGGTGTCGTCGTCGAGCATGTCGGACAGGCCGTCGGAGCAGAGCAGGTAGATGTCGCCCGGCAG
>CAZZVH010000562.1:0-2076 GCA_964657365.1 uncultured Burkholderiaceae bacterium | reverse complement strand
GAGCTTCCGTCGTCCCGATGCGTGCGGCGAGATGCGCGCACGACCGACAACGGACTGGGATGGTACCGACGCGACGGGCCGGTTGTCTGTGACCAAACACCCTTTCCGCAACCGTGGCGGTAACACCTTGTGCACTGCGACCGCGAATGGGCGGGCAGCCGCCCGACGGCCGCGGCGCGGCACGGCAGCGGCACCAGCGCGCTAAAGTGCAGACGGGTCTGCGCCAGCGCGACCCGCCACCCCGAGCGCCGATGCTGCCTGCCCGCCTTCGCCGATCCGTCCGGCCTCCTGCCGCGACCCTTGCCGCCGTCGTCGCGATCGTCGTCGCCAGCCTCGCCCCGGGCGTCCGCGCCGCGTCGGTCGCACCGGTCGCCGCCGAGCACGGCATGGTGGTGACGGCCCAGCACCTGGCGACGCAGGTGGGCGTCAACGTGCTCCAGCGCGGCGGCAACGCCATCGACGCGGCCGTCGCGGTCGGCTACGCGCTCGCGGTCGTCTATCCGGCCGCCGGCAACCTGGGCGGCGGCGGCTTCATGACGATCCAGCTCGCCGATGGCCGCAAGACCTTCCTCGATTTTCGCGAGAAGGCGCCGCTCGCCGCCACGCCGGACATGTACCTCGACGCCGCCGGCAACGTCGTGCCGGGTTCCGACACGGTGGGCCACCTCGCGGTCGGCGTGCCGGGCACCGTCTCCGGCCTGGAGACCGCGCTGGGCGCCTACGGCACCATGAAGCGCGCCGAGGTGATGGCGCCCGCCATCCGCTATGCCGAGCAGGGTTTCGTGCTGGAGCAGGGCGACGCCGACATGTTCGCGACCGCGACCCGCGCCTTCGCCGCCGATCCGGCCAGCGCCGCGATTTTCCTGCACGACGGCCGGCCGTTCGCGGCCGGCGACCGCCTCGTCCAGCGCGATCTCGCGGCCAGCCTGCGACGCATCAGCCGATCCGGCGTGGCGGGCTTCTATGCCGGGCCGGTGGCGGCCGCCATCGTCGCCTCGAGCAAGGCGGGCAAGGGCATCCTCACGCAGGCCGACCTCGACCGCTACGCCACCCGCGAGCTGGCACCGATCGAATGCGACTACCGCGGCTACCACGTCGTCTCGGCGCCGCCGCCGAGCTCGGGCGGAGTGGTCGTGTGCGAGATCCTGAACGTGCTGGAAGGCTACCCGCTGAAGGACTGGGGCTTCCGTTCGGCCCGGGCTGTGCACGTGCAGATCGAGGCGATGCGGCGCGCCTACATCGACCGCAACGCGCAGCTCGGCGACCCCAACTTCGTGGTCAACCCGATCGACCACCTGCTCGACAAGGCCTACGCCGCGACGATCCGCGACGCCATCGACCCGGCGCACGCCTCCGCCTCGGCCGAGCCGCCCGGAGCCGGGCCGCACGAGGGCAGCAACACCACGCACTACTCGATCGTCGACGGCAAGGGCAACGCGGTCTCGGTGACGTACACGCTCAACGACTGGTTCGGCGCCAAGGTCACGGCGGCCGGCACCGGCATCCTGCTCAACGACGAGATGGACGACTTCACCGTCAAGCTCGGCCGGCCGAACCTCTACGGCCTGGTCCAGGGCCGGGCCAACGCGATCGCGCCGGGCAAGCGGCCGCTGAGCTCGATGAGCCCGACCATCGTCACGAAGGACGGCAAGCCGGTGCTGGTCGTCGGCACGCCCGGCGGCAGCCGCATCATCACCGCCGTCGTGCACACCATCGTCAACCTGGTCGACTACGGCATGAACGTGCAGGAGGCCGTCGATGCGCCGCGCTTCCACCAGCAGGCGATCCCGGAGGCGACGAGCGTCGAGCCGTACGCTCTCAGCCCCGACACGCAGCAGATCCTGGAGAAGATGGGGCACGTGTTCGTGCCCTCCTATGCCGCCAATCACATGGCGGCGATCCTGGTCGGCGCGCCGAGGCTCGGCGGCAAGCCGGTGGGCCGCAACCTGTTCTACGGCGCCAACGATCCGCGCCGCAACACGGGCCTGGCGCTGGGCTGGTGAGCAGCGCCGTCACGGCGCGATGCGGGCCTGCAGGAAGAGCATCGTCGACACCGGCGAGCGGCCGTAGCTCGGG
>CAZZVH010000561.1:0-2078 GCA_964657365.1 uncultured Burkholderiaceae bacterium | reverse complement strand
GGTGGTGCTGGGCGGGTCCAAGGTGTCGGACAAGCTCGGCGTCATCGGCAACCTGCTGGCCCTGGCCGACCGGGTGCTGATCGGCGGCGGCATGGCCTACACGTTCCTGGCCGCCCTCGGCTACGAGGTGGGCACCTCGCTGCTCGAGGCCGACCACATCGAGTCGTGCCGGAGCATCCTGGCCCAGGCCGCCGACCGCGGCGTAGAGCTCGTGCTGCCGACCGACATCGTCATCGCGCCCCGGTTCGCCGCGGACGCGCCGGCGTCGGTGGTCGCCGCGGACGCGATTCCCCCCGGTTACATGGGCCTGGACATCGGCCCCGCCTCGCGGGCGCTGTTCGCAGCCAAGCTGGCCGACGCCAGGACGGTGTTCTGGAACGGGCCGATGGGCGTGTTCGAGTTCCCCGCCTTCGCCGCGGGCACCCAGGCCGTGGCCGAGGCACTGACCAAGGTGGACGGGCTGACCGTGGTCGGCGGGGGCGACTCAGCCGCGGCGGTGCGGTCGTTCGGGCTCGACGAGACGTCCTTCGGGCACATCTCCACCGGCGGCGGCGCCTCGCTGGAGTACCTCGAGGGCAAGACACTGCCCGGTCTCACGGCCCTGGACGCGTAGGCTTCCAGGCACTATGACCGACACCAAGAAGCTGCCGCTGATCGCCGGCAACTGGAAGATGAACTGCAACCACTTCGAGGCGATCGCGCTGGTGCAGAAGCTCGCGTTCACGCTGAGCGACAAGGACTTCCGGCACGTCGAAGTGGTGGTGCTGCCCCCGTTCACCGACCTGCGCTCAGTGCAGACGCTGGTGGACGGGGACCGGCTCAAGATCGGGTACGGCGCCCAGGACGTCTCCGAGCACGCCAAGGGCGCCTACACGGGCGACATCTCCGGTCCCATGCTGGCCAAGCTCGGGTGCTCGTACGTCCTGTGCGGGCACTCCGAGCGGCGCCAGTACCACCACGAGGACAACGCGCTGGTCAACGCCAAGATCAAGGCGGCCCTGGCGGTGTCGATCACGCCGGTGCTGTGCGTCGGCGAGCCGGAGCAGATGCGGGCGGAAGGCCGGCAGGTCGACTACGTGGTCGAGCAGCTCAAGGGCTCGCTGGCGAAGATCCCGGCCGAGGCGGTCGCCTCGATGGCAATCGCCTACGAGCCGCTCTGGGCGATCGGCACCGGCGAGGTGGCGGCGCCGGACGACGCGCAGCAGATGGCCGCCGCAATCCGCGAGTACGTTTCGGGCGCGGCCGGGGGCGAAGCCGGCGCTGGCGTGCGTATCCTTTACGGAGGGTCCGTGAAAGGCGACAACATCGCGCCTATCATGGCTGGGCAGGACGTGGACGGCGCCCTTGTCGGCGGTGCCAGCATCGACGCCGGGCAGTTCGCCGCGATCTGCCGGTATCGTGAGCTGACCGCCGGGCGCTGATTTTTCCCGTTCCCCGGACGCCCCCGGCCAGCTCAGTACCCAGCCAGCAGAGCACCAAGAGGAAAGAAGAATCCGGTGGAGATCGCGCTCTCGGTCATCCTGATCATCACGTCGGTCGCGATGGTCATGCTCGTTCTCCTGCACAAGGGCAAGGGCGGCGGGCTGTCCGACCTGTTCGGCGGCGGCGTTTCCTCCACCCTGGGCTCCTCGTCGGTGGTGGAGCGGAACCTGGACCGCATCACGATCTTCTTCGGCGTGCTGTGGTTCGTCGTTGTCGTGGCGCTGGGCTGGCTCATTAACCACCCTTAAGTTGACGCGGGTCTGCCCGTTTGCGTCGCACGCGGCGCTGTCCGGTGATGAAATGAAGTAAGCCGTATTGAGCTCATGCTCCGGCTCAGCAAGGTTCGGTCAGCTAAGGCACTCCAGCAAGTTGCGACAAGAGGTGATCTGTGAGCAGTGGAAACGCGATCCGCGGAAGCAGGGTAGGCGCCGGCCCGATGGGCGAGGCGGAGCGTGGCGAGGCCGCGCCCCGGGTGTGGGTGTCGTTCTGGTGCTCCAACACGCACGAGACGCGTCCGAGTTTCGCGTCGGACGCGGCGATCCCCGACACGTGGGAGTGCCCGCGGTGCGGGTTCCCGGCTGGCCAGGACCAGCTGA
>CAZZVH010000560.1:0-2081 GCA_964657365.1 uncultured Burkholderiaceae bacterium | reverse complement strand
GATGAGGCCGCTGTCGCCCCTCGAAGCGCGCGTGCTCGGGGTGCTGATCGAGAAGGCGCACACCGTGCCCGACAGCTACCCGTTGTCGCTCAATTCGCTGACGCTCGGCTGCAACCAGAAGACGGCGCGCGATCCGGTCATGGCGGCGACGGAGGGCGACGTGCAGGCCGCCGCCGACGCGCTGAAGCTGCTGTCGCTGACGTTCGAATCGAGCGGCTCGCGCGTCAGCCGCTACGAGCACAACATCGGCCGGGCGATGGCGCTGCCGTCCCAGTCCGTGGCCCTGCTGGCGACGCTGATGCTGCGTGGCCCGCAGACCACGTCGGAGCTGCGCGCCGGCAGCGAACGCCTGCACCGTTTCGCCGACCTCTCGTCGGTCGAAGGCTTTCTCGACGAGCTCGCCGGCCGGGCCGACGACAAGGGTGGCGCGCTGGTGCTCAAGCTGCCACGCGCTCCGGGCGCCCGCGAGGCCCGTTGGGCCCATCTGCTGTGCGGCCCGGTCGACGTGTCGGCGATGGCGGTGGCCGGCGACAGCGAGGCGTTCGTGGCGTCCAGCGAGATCGCCACCATCAAGCTTCGCCAGACGACCCTCGAGAACGAGCTCGCGCTGCTCCGCTCGCTGGTCGACAAGCTCTACGCCGAGCTCGGCGTCGCGCGCCACTGAGCCGCCATGCGCTTCGATCTTCCTGACGACAAGAAGCTGACCCTCGAGATGGTCATTCCCATCCGCTGGGGCGACATGGACGCGATGGGGCACGTCAACAACACGCTCTACGTGCGCTACCTCGAGATCATCCGGATCGAGTGGCTGACCAAGGTGCACGGGCCGCCGGATGTCACCGGTGAAGGGCCGGTCATCGTCAACACGTTCTGCAATTTCCTGCGCCAGCTGAAGTTTCCGGGCGACGTGCTGGCGAAGCACTACGTCGCCAACCCGGGCCGCACCAGCTTCGAGGCCTACGTGACGCTGGAGCGCACCGACCAGCCGGGCGTGCTCTATGCGAGCGGCGGTGCGAAGACGGTCTGGATCGATTACCGGCAGGAGAAGTCGGTGCCGTTGCCGGAGGCGATCCGGGCGCTGGTGTCCTGAGCCCCGTTGCGGCGGCGATAATCGACTCCATGAACAAGATCTTCCCGAGCGCCGCCGCAGCGCTCGCCGGCATCGTCCACGACGGCCAGCTGATGGCCGTGGGCGGCTTCGGCCTCTGCGGCATTCCCGAAGCGCTGATCGAGGCGCTGCGCGACTCCCGTGTCAAGGACCTGACCGTCATCTCGAACAACGCCGGCGTCGACGGCTTCGGCCTCGGCAAGCTGCTCGAGACGCACCAGATCAAGCGGATGATCTCGAGCTACGTCGGCGAGAACAAGGAGTTCGAGCGGCAGTTCCTGGCCGGCGAGCTCGAGCTCGAATTCACGCCGCAGGGCACGCTGGCCGAGACGCTGCGTGCCGGCGGCGCCGGGATCCCGGCGTTCTTCACGCGCACCGGCGTCGGCACCCTGGTCGCCGAAGGCAAGGAGACGCGCGAATTCGACGGGCACGTCTACGTCATGGAACGCTCGCTGGTGCCCGAGGTGTCGCTGGTCAAGGCGTGGAAGGCCGACAGGAGCGGCAACCTCGTGTTCCGTCGCACGGCCCGCAACTTCAACCCGGCCGTCGCGATGGCCGGCAAGATCACGGTGGTCGAGGTCGAGGAGATCGTCGAGACCGGCTCGATCGATCCCGATGCGGTCCATCTGCCCGGCATCTACGTGCACCGGATCGTCCTCAACGCGCATCCCGAGAAGCGCATCGAGAAGCGCACCGTCACCGCGGCAGTGCCTGCCGAAGCCGAAGCGGCGGTGCAAGAGGCGATCGAAGTGATCGCCAAAGCCGCCGAGAAGACACCCGGAGAAGTCTGAATGCATTGCCCCCACGCTCACTTCGTTCACTGCCCCCCGAGGGGGTGCTCAGCGCCCTTCGGGCGGCCGGGCGGGCGCTGACATGGCCTGGACCCACGACCAGATGGCGGCCAAGGCCGCTGAGGAGCTGAAGGACGGCTACTACGTCAACCTCGGCATCGGCTTGCCCACGCTGGTGGCCA
>CAZZVH010000559.1:0-2090 GCA_964657365.1 uncultured Burkholderiaceae bacterium | reverse complement strand
GGGGCGTCGCCATCGGCCGCGCGGTGCTCGTCGCGTCGAGCCGGATCGACGTCGCCCACTACTACGTCGGCGACGACGAGATCGACGCCGAGATCGACCGTCTCCGCGCGGCGCGCGACCTGGTGGCGGCCGGGCTGACGACGATGCAGGAAGACCTGCCGACCGATGCGCCGGCCGAGCTCTCGGCACTGCTCGACGTCCACCTCATGCTGCTGCACGACGACACCCTGAGCGGCGCCACCAAGCACTGGATCCGCGAGCGCAAGTACAACGCGGAGTGGGCCTTGTCGGCGCAGCTGGAAGTGCTGGCGCGGCAGTTCGACGAGATGGAGGACGAGTATCTGCGCGAGCGCAAGGCCGACCTCGAGCAGGTCGTCGAGCGGCTGCTCGGGGTGCTGGCGAGCGGCGTCGACGGCGCTGCCCCGCTGGCGTCGGCGGCGCTCGGCCATGCGGCCGGCGGCGACCCGCTGGTGCTCGTCGCCAACGACATCTCGCCGGCCGACATGCTGCAGTGGAAGGGCGGCGTCTTCCTCGGCTTCGTCACGGACGTCGGCGGCAAGACCTCGCACACGGCGATCGTCGCCCGGAGCATGGACATCCCCGCGGTCGTCGGCGCCCGCGAGGCCAGCCGGCTGATCCGGCAGGACGACTGGCTCATCATCGACGGCGATGCCGGCACGGTCGTGGTCGACCCGCCGCCGTCGGTGATCGCCGAATACCGGGCGATCAAGAGCCGGCGCGATGCCGGTCGCGCCGGCCTGGCGCGGCTGCGCTACCTGCCGTCCTTCACGCAGGACGGCGAATACGTGGAACTGCTCGCGAACATCGAAAAGCCCGGCGACGCCGCCGCGGCGCTCGAGGCCGGCGCGGTCGGCATCGGCCTGTTCCGAAGCGAATTCCTGTTCATGAACCGGGACGGCGACCTGCCCGGCGAAGACGAGCAGTTCGAGGCCTACCGCACCGCCGCGGTCGCCATGAAGGGGCTGCCGGTGACGATCCGCACCGTCGACGTGGGCGCCGACAAGGCGCTCGACCGCATGTCGGCGAACGAGCTGCGTCACGAGCACGCGCTCAATCCGGCGCTCGGCCTGCGCGCCATTCGCTGGAGCCTCTCGGAGCCGGCGATGTTCCGGCAGCAGCTGCGCGCCATCCTGCGCGCGTCGGCGTTCGGCAAGGTGCGCCTGTTGCTGCCGATGGTCGCGCATCTGAGCGAAGTGCGGCAGACCTTCGATGCCCTGGCGCGTGCGCGCCAGCAGCTTGACGACGCCGGCCGCGCCTACGGGGCCGTCGAGGTCGGCGCCATGGTGGAGGTGCCGGCCGCCGCTCTCATGCTGCCCTCCCTGCTGCGCCACTTCGACTTCGTCTCGATCGGCACCAACGACCTGATCCAGTACACGCTCGCCATCGACCGCGCCGACGAAGCGGTCGCCCATCTGTACAACCCCTGGCACCCTGCGGTGCTGCAGCTCGTCTCGCAGACCATCGCCACGGCGCGCGCGGTGGGCAAGGGCGTGAGCGTGTGCGGCGAGATGGCCGGAGAGCCGGCCTTCAGCGAGCTGCTCCTCGCCATGGGGCTGCGCAGCTTCTCCATGCATCCGTCGCAGATCGTCAACGTCAAGGAGCGCGTTCTCGCGGCCGATGCCGGCGCCTGGTCGTCGTTGTTGCCGGGCGTGCTGGGCGCCGACGACCCGGAACTCGCCTGGGCGCGAGCGACACGCGCGGCCAGCCTGGAAGCTGGCGGCCTCGCACCTGCATGAAAGCCCCCGCACGCATTGCGGCAGCTCCCGAGGCTTGACACCCGCTTTCGAAACGTGCCAGAATCGTGGTCTTCGCTGATTGAGCTTTTCGAGCCAGCCAGCGGGTCCTCAGGCCCACAGCCGAGGGCCCCGTTCTTTAAAAACTAACAGCCGATAAGTGTGGGCGTTCGAGGCCGGGTGTCTTGGTCGAAAGACTGAGATCCCATCAATACCATTCACGTGGTACGGATCTCAAACGCTCATGAAGTGAAGTTCACTTCAATTCATTGAGTAGATAGAAATCAAGATCGAACTGAAGAGTTTGATCCTGGCTCAGATTGAACGCTGGCGGCA
>CAZZVH010000558.1:0-2096 GCA_964657365.1 uncultured Burkholderiaceae bacterium | reverse complement strand
CGGGGTGTAGCTTAGCCTGGTAGAGCGCTACGTTCGGGACGTAGAGGCCGGAGGTTCGAATCCTCTCACCCCGACCAATCTGCAGCTGTTCGGCGCCCATGGCGTGATCAATTCGCGCGACTGATTTCGCGCTTCCGCGCCGCCTGATTTTTCACCGTGAATTGTTGGCGCAGGCCGCCGGCCGGCGGCGTTTACAGCCCCGGGTGAATCGGCGATGATCATCCGTTGTCCATGGATTGATCGAGCGCCCCCAGGTTGGATACCCTCGCCGAAGCTCCGCATTCAGCTCTGTCCGGCGTTGCCCGGGTGCTGGTGCACGCGGGCAAACTCAACGCCAAGGCGGCCGAAGAACTCGTTCGCAGTTCGCGCGACAAGCGCACGAGCTTCGTCGCGTCGGTGATCGCGGCCGGCGCAGTCTCGCCCTCCGACCTCGCCCACACGCTCGCCAGCGCGCTGGCGCTTCCGTTGCTCGACCTCTCCGCGATCGATGCGGTGAAGCTGCCGAAGAACGTCATCGACAGCAAGCTGTCGGCGCAATACCAGGTCGTGGTCCTCGGCAAGCGCGGCAACCGGATCTTCATCGGCGCCGCCGATCCGACCGACCAGGAAGCGGCCGAGCGCATCAAGTTCGCGACGCAGCTGGCACCGGAGTGGATCATCGTCGAGCACGACAAGCTCGCCAAGATCCTGGAAACGACGGGCACCACTGCCGCGGAGTCGATGGAGGCGCTGTCCTCCGGCGACTTCGAATTCGACGTCACCGACGACGTCACGACGAAGACGGACGAGCCGGAAGCCGGCAACGACGTCGAGGACGCGCCGGTGGTGCGCTTCCTGCAGAAGATGCTGATCGACGCCATCAACCTGCGCGCGTCCGACCTGCACTTCGAACCCTACGAGTACCACTACCGCGTCCGCTTCCGGGTCGACGGCGAACTGCGCGAGATCACGCAGCCGCCGCTCGCCATCAAGGACAAGCTCTCGGCGCGCATCAAGGTCATCTCGCGTCTCGACATCGCCGAGAAGCGGGTGCCGCAAGACGGCCGCATGAAGCTGAAGTTCGGCAACAAGGCGATCGACTTTCGCGTCAGCACCTTGCCGACGCTGTTCGGCGAGAAGATCGTGATCCGGATTCTCGATCCGTCGAGCGCCAAGGTCGGCATCGAGGCGCTGGGCTACGAGAAGATCGAGAAGGAGCGCCTGATGAAGGCGATCGTCCGTCCGTACGGCATGGTGCTCGTCACCGGCCCGACCGGCAGCGGCAAGACGGTCTCGCTCTACACGTGCCTGAACATCCTCAATCAGCCGGGCGTCAACATCGCGACGGTCGAGGACCCGGCGGAAATCAACCTGCCCGGCGTCAACCAGGTGAACGTCAATGACCGTGCCGGCCTGACCTTCTCGGTCGCCCTGAAGTCGTTCCTGCGCCAGGATCCGGACATCATCATGGTCGGCGAGATCCGCGACCTCGAGACGGCCGACATCGCCATCAAGGCAGCACAGACCGGCCACATGGTGATGTCCACGCTGCACACCAACGATGCACCCACGACGCTGACCCGGCTCGCCAACATGGGCGTCGCCGCGTTCAACATCGCCGCCAGCGTGTTGCTGATCACGGCGCAGCGCCTGGCCCGCAAGCTGTGCGAGAACTGCAAGGTGCAAGCAGACTATCCTCGCGAGGCGATGCTCAAGGCCGGCTTCAAGCCCGAGGATCTCGACGGCAACTGGACGCCGTTCCGCGCCATCGGATGTTCGATGTGCAACAACGGTTACAAGGGCCGGGTCGGTATTTATCAGGTGATGCCCATCTCCGATGAAATCCAGAGGATCATCCTCGGCACGGGGATGGCCCAGGACATCGCCGCGCAGGCGGCACTCGAAGGCGTGCGCGATCTTCGGCAGTCGGGCCTGCTCAAGGTGCGCTCCGGCATGACGACACTCGAAGAGGTGATCTCGGTCACCAACGAGTAACGATCGACCATCGAAACGACAGACAGTCCTCGGAGACGATATGGCAACGGCACTGGCTGCGAAACAGCGCGTTAAGGACATCATCTTCGAGTGGGAAGGCAAGGACAAGAACGGCAAGAACG
>CAZZVH010000557.1:0-2097 GCA_964657365.1 uncultured Burkholderiaceae bacterium | reverse complement strand
GCGTTCGTCGCCAGTGCGGCGATCCCCGCGATCGCGCCGTCGACCTCCGCGCCAGACTTCACCCTGCGCACGATGACCGGGCCGAACCTGCGCCTGGGCGAGCAGCGCGGCCGCGTCGTGATGGTGAACTTCTGGGCCACCTGGTGCGGCCCGTGCCGGGAAGAGATGCCGCAGCTCAACCGCCTCTACGAGCGCTACAAGTCGGCCGGCTTCGTGCTGCTCGGCGTCAACGTCGACGACGATGCTGTCAAGGCCGCCGACGTCGCCGCCAAGCTCGGCGTCACCTTCCCGGTGCTGCTCGATTCCGACAAGATCGTCAGCAAGCTCTACGACCTGAGCACGATGCCCTCGACCGTCATCATCGACCGCGACGGCAAGGTCCGCTACGTGCACCGCGGCTATCTCGCGGGCACCGAAGCCGACTACGAGAAGCAGATCCGGGAGCTGCTGAAGTGATCGGCCCGGTTCGTTCCTCCGTCGCCCTGCTGGCCATGGCCGCGATGCTCGGCGGCTGCTCGATGCTCAAGATGCCGGAGCCGTGGGTCAAGCCCTACGAGCGCGAGCGCCTGGCCGATCCCATCATGGCGCTCTCGCGCGACGCGCTCTCCGACAAGCACCTCGAGCACGTCCGCGACGTGCGCGAGGGCTCGCGTGGCGCCACCGGCGTGCAAGGGGGAGGCTGTGGCTGCAACTAAGGCGGCGATGAGCCTGTGGCGGCGCTTCGCCGCCCTGCTCGTGAGCCTGTTCGGAAGCCTGTTCGGCCTGCTCGCGGGCAACAGCGCACGCGCGGTCGACCTGCCCGGAGACCGGGCCGAGATGCTGGTCCATTCCTACAGCGGCGGCGGTGTCGAGGCCTACGGCCCGGCCCTGCTGGTGCGCAAGAGCATCTACGACAAGGTCTCGATCGCCGGCACCTACTACGTCGACGCCGTCAGCAACGCCTCGATCGACGTCGTCACGACGGCGAGCAAGTACCACGAGGTGCGCAGCGAGTACGGCCTGAGCGCCGACTACGTCTACCGCGACGCCCAGATCACGTTCGGCGGCACCACCAGCCGCGAACCCGACTACACCGCCAACACCGGCACCATCGACATGTCGCAGGAGGTGTTCGGCGGCATGACGAACGTCGCACTCGGCTTCTCGCGCGGCAGCGACACGGTGCTCAAGCACAACGCGCCGGAATTCCACCAGCACGCCGACCACTGGCAGTACCGTCTCGGCGCGACCCAGATCCTGACGCCGCGCTGGCTGCTCAGCGTCAACGGCGAGGCCATCGCCGACAACGGCTTCCTCGGCAGCCCGTACCGCGTCGCCCGGGTCTTCGGCGCCGCGGTGCCGGAGCGCAACCCGACCACGAAATCGGCCCGTGCGATCAAGTTCAGGCTGATCGGCGATCTCGGCAACCGCGACGCGATGCACGTCGAGTACCGCTACTACACCGACACCTGGGGCGTGAAGGGCCACACCGGCGAGTTCGGCTACAGCCGCTACTTCGGCGAGAACTGGCTGCTCGACACCTTCGCCCGCGGCTACACCCAGAAGCACGCCATCTTCTATTCCGACAACGCCCAGGAAGAGACGCAGTACGTCTCGCGCAACCGGCAGCTGAGCGACTTCGACGACTTCGGCCTGGGCGCCAAGCTCGCCTGGACCGTGCGCAAGGTGCCGAACCGCTACGAGATCCAGCTCAACGGCACCTACGAGTTCACGCACTTCAAGTTCAAGGACTTCACCGACCTGCGCACCGGAAACCCGTACGCCTACAACGCGAACGTGGTGCAGGTCTACGTGACGGCCACTTACTGACGGGTCCAGGTCCATGTTCCAACGTTTCCTCCTGCCGATCGCGGCCACGCTGCTGCTCGCCGCCGCGCCTGCCACCCGGGCCGCCGACGCGCCCGCCTCGGCTCCCGCCGCCGGCATGGCTCCGCCGAGCGTGACCATGCCCACGGTGACGATGCCTTCCGTGACGATGCCGCGCGTGACATCGCCGGCGCTCGCCGCGCCCGCCGCACCGTCGGCGTCGGCTGCGTCGGCCGCGTCCGCCACCGCCGCGAGGCGAACCCGGCCTTCCCGCTCCATCTGCCGGATGGC
>CAZZVH010000556.1:0-2100 GCA_964657365.1 uncultured Burkholderiaceae bacterium | reverse complement strand
GCTGTGTCGACAGGCGCGAGAGGAAGCCGGTCGTGATGTAGGCGATCGATGCAGGCAGGCGCGTGCCAAGACGCCAGAGCAGGCGATGCCAGCCGGTGTCGGCGACGTAGACGATGCGGTCGCTGCCCGGATAGAGCTCCGCCAGCTCGTCGCGCGTGCGTGCGTGGCTGACCAGCCAGACCGGCACGCCACGCTGCTCGAGGACGCGGAAGTAGTGCAGCGGCAATGCCGCCTCGCCGCCGAAGCGCGCCGACGCATGCTCCGCGACGATGAGGACCCGCAGTGGCTTGTCCATCATCCGTTCCCCGGCGAGGCCGCGCCCGTCGCATCGGGCCGGCCGACGATGCGCGCCGGGATGCCGACCGCGGTGGCGCCGGCCGGCACGTCGCACAGCACGACGGCGTTGGCACCGATCCTCGCATGCGCGCCGATCGTCACGCCGCCGAGGATGCGTGCGCCGGCGCCGACATCGACATGGCCTGCGAGCGTCGGCACGCCCTCGATGCTGCCGCCGGTGCCGATCGTGACCTGCTGGAAGATCAGGCAGTTGGGGCCGACCCGCGCATGGGGATGGATGACGATGCCGTTCGGATGCGGCAGCAGCAGCCCGCCGTCGATCCGGCTGCCGAGCGGGATCTCGGCACCGGTGACGACGCTCCAGAAACGATGCCGGAGCACGCTCGCCCACCGCAACAGGCCGTGCAGGACATCGGGATGGGGTGAGGCTCGCTCGTGGGCCCGCAGGCTCGCGAGGAGAGAGCGGGCCGGGTCCCAGCCCCAAGGCGTCTTGGCCTCGCGGCGCCAGTCGGCGATCTCCGCGGAGATGGATTCCGGCGCGTGGGGCGGCGCAGAGGCGCCGGCCGCATCGACGATGCGGCTCACAGCAGCTCTCCGGCCAACTTGCGGCGAAAGGCGGCCGCGACGGAGGGCGTCGCACCGACGATCGCGATGCCGCCGCGGTCGCGGAACCAGCCGTCGGCGACCAGCAGGAGGGCGACGAACGTCGCACCTACCTCGTCGACGCCATGCAGGTCGAGCACCACGCCGGAGCCGGCCGCGGCACTTGTCGACAGCGCCTGGCGCAGTGCCGCGAGGTCACCGCATCCCGAGCCTTGCAGCGCGAGGGTCGTGGTCGATGCATTCGCGACCGTCGTGACGCGGAGCTCTCCCCGGTGACGGGATCGGCCGACGCGCGATGCGATCGCGTCGGGGATCACGCGACGACCCAGGAGCGCGGCCGCGGCCGTCGCGTCGCGCGCGTAGCGCCGCCACAGGGCCGGCTCTTCCTTGATGCGCCACGCCCATTCGAGACCGACGCGCTGCATCCAGCGCGGCGCGCGTGCCACCGTCCCCGCCGCGAAGTTCACCACCGCTCCGAGATGGCAGAGCACGGCCGCGTGCAGCCTGCCGGCGTTGCGCTCGATCCAGGCCTGCCCCTTGGCGGCGCCGAGGGAGACGATGACGAAGCGGGCACCGCTCGCGTTGATGCGTTCGACATGCGCGTCGGTGCTCAACGACGCGACGTCGCCGAAGCCGCCAGGGTCGACGCCGACGCAGCGCAGGCCGCCGCGGCGCTGGTTGATACGGTCACGCGCGGTGGCGGCCGCGCCCTCCGGCGCCCCGAACAGATAGACGTCGACCGGCGGCCCGTCGTGCGCCTGCAGCGCCTCGAACACATCCGCACCCGACACCCGCTCCGGGACGCGCTGGCCGAGCAGCCGGGCGATCCACACCAGCGGCATGCCGTCGACGAGGCACATGTCGCTGCGCAGGACCGAGCCACGAAACACGGGTTGCGTGCGCGCGGTGATGGCGAAGTTGAGGTTGGGCGTCGAGACGAAGCAGCGCCGCCCGGCGAACGCGGCGGCGCGGATGCGTTGCACCGCCTCGGCGCGGGTCAGCGCGTCGAACGGGAGGCCGAGGATGGCGACGAGCGGCCGATCGAAGTCGGCCTCGCGCGACGGCGCGGCGCGCACGGGCTCGGGAGCTTGGAGGTCAGCGGCCCGGTCCATCGCGCTTGGTCCTGATCCAGTCGATCTGGCGCTTCGTGACGAGCCGCGCATAGACCGGAATCTTGGCCGCCACATAGGCGGGCAGCCC
>CAZZVH010000555.1:0-2103 GCA_964657365.1 uncultured Burkholderiaceae bacterium | reverse complement strand
CCGGCCACGGCGCAGCTCTGGGCCGAGCGCACGCCCGAAGGCTTCGTCATGAACGTCAAGGCGTTCCGCCTCTTCACCGGCCACCAGACGACGGCCCTGGTCATGCACCGCGATCTGCAGCCGGCCTTCGCGCAGGTCGGCAAGACCACCTTCTTCTACCGCGACCTGCCGGGCGAGCTGATCGACGAGCTGTGGAAGCGCTTTCACGAAGCGCTGCTGCCGCTGCAGGCGTCGGGCCGGCTCGGGCTGGTGCACTTCCAGTTTCCGCCGTGGCTGGTGGCGGGCGGGGCCGGGCGGGCGTTCGTCGAGCACTGCGTGCTGCGCATGGCCGGCTTCGATCTCGGCGTCGAGTTCCGGCACGGCACCTGGTTCGACGGCGACGAGCGCACCGCGCAGACGATCGCCTTCCTGCGCGAGCTCGGCGTCGCCCACACGGTGGTCGACGGGCCGCAGGGCTTCTCGAACAGCGTGCCGGCCGTCTGGGAAGTTACCCACCCGCGTTACGCGCTGCTGCGCCTGCACGGGCGCAACAACGCGACCTGGAACATCAAGGGCCAGACCTCCGCCTCCGACCGCTTCAACTACGACTATCCCGCCGCCGAGCTGGCCGAATTCGTGCCGAAGCTCGAGCGGCTGGCGGGCGACGCGCTGCAGACGCACGTGATCTTCAACAACAACATGGAAGACCAGGGCCAGCGCAACGCCAGCACCATGATCGAGCTGCTGGAGCGCGCCGGGCTCGACCGGGCAGGCCGGCTCGCGTAGGGCGGCGCCGGCCCAGGCGGGCCCGGGTACGGCGGTTGCTCCGCAGCGCGCGGGCAAGCCGCCCGACGCTGGTGGTGCCGCGCCATGACATTCATTCGATTCCTGCCCCTGAAGACCTGGTGGGCGCTGGTCAAGTCGGCCGGCTCGTCCTGGCTCGACGACTACGCGCCGAGCATGGGGGCGGCGCTCTCGTACTACACCGTCTTCTCGCTGGCGCCGCTGCTGCTCATCGTCATCTCGATCGCCGGCCTCGTGTTCGGTCAGGACGCCGCGCGCGGCGAGATCTTCGGCCAGCTCCGCGGCATGATGGGCGACGACGCGGCCAAGGCCGTCGAGGGCCTGCTCGCCAGCGTCAGCAAGCCGTCGCAGGGCATCACCGCGACGGTGATCGGCGTGGCCGTGCTGCTGGTCGGCGCCACCAGCGTGTTCGGCGAGCTGCAGGACGCGCTCGACCGCATCTGGCGCGCTCCCGCCCGCAACAAGCCGAGCGGCCTCTGGGGGCTGCTGCGCACGCGGCTGCTCTCGTTCGGCATGATCCTCGGCATCGCCTTCCTGCTGATGGTCTCGCTCGTGCTCGGCGCCGTGATCTCGGCGCTCGGCAACTGGTGGGGCGATTACTTCGGCGGCTGGACGGTGCTGGCGCAGATCGTCAACGTCGTGGTCGGCTTCGTGCTCACCACGGGTGTGTTCGCGATGATCTACAAGCTCATGCCGCGGGTCGACGTGCGCTGGGACGACGTGGCGCTCGGCGCCCTGGTCACGGCCCTGCTCTTCACGATCGGCAAGTTCCTGATCGGCCTCTACATCGGCAAGAGCGGTGTCGCCTCGGGCTTCGGCGCCGCGGGCTCGCTCGTGATCGTCTTCCTGTGGGTCTACTACTCGGCGCAGGTGTTCCTGATGGGGGCCGAGTTCACGTGGGTCTATGCGCGCAAGTTCGGTTCGCTGCGCAACCTGTCGCCCGAAGACGTGGCGCTGGCGCCGGCGGACGGCATCCCGTCGCGCAGCGACGACGGCAGCGCACCACAGGCCGCCGACATGTCGACGACGCCGGCCGCGGTCGAACAGCCGGCCGCGTCAGAACCTGCTCCGGCGCCGGCGCCGGATATACCGCGCCCGCGCCCGGCGACCTGGAAAGACGTGGGCGCCGGCGTGGCGTTCACGCTGGCCCTGCGCTACATCGTGCCGCGTCTGTTGCGGCGGCTCTGAGCGGCCGGAAGCGGCGCTGCCGCTTCGGCCCGTGCCGGGTCAGGGCGCGCTGGCGCCCGACGCCATGCCCATCGGGCTCGACGCCGACATCGCGTCGCTCGAGGCGCTCATCGGCGCGCTGGCGCTGTCCAT
>CAZZVH010000554.1:0-2107 GCA_964657365.1 uncultured Burkholderiaceae bacterium | reverse complement strand
ATGGGCGCCGACGCCGCGCGCCGGTTGCGGTATTGCTCGCGGCGCTCCACGAAGAAGGAGCGCAGCGTCTCGCCGCAGGCTTCCGCCAGCACCTCGCCCACGACCTCGGTGTGGTGGTTGAACGACCGGTTGGCGAAGAGGTCGATGACCGAGCCGGCCGCACCGGCCTTCGGGTCGCGCGCGCCGAACACCACCCGCTTCACGCGGGCGTGGAGCAGCGCCATCGCGCACATCGCGCAGGGTTCGAGGGTCACGTAGATCTCGCACTCCGGCAGCCGATAGTTGCCGAGCAGCTGGGCGGCATGGCGCAGCGCGACGATCTCCGCGTGCGCGGTCGGGTCGTGGTCGGTGATCGGCCGGTTGTAGCCGGTGGCGACGATCTGCCTGCCCTCGGCCGTGCCGCGATAGATCACCGCGCCGACCGGCACCTCGCCCACCAGCCGCGCGTTCTGCGCCTGGTCGAGGGCGACGTGCATGGCCGCTTCGTCGAGGGTCGTCATCGGCGCCGACGTGCTCGCGTCGACGGACGCAGGGAGCTCGCCCACTTCACTGGTCGGCGCTCGCGGCGCGGTCGGCGGCCTGCTGCACCGCGCGATTCGCCTGGTCGCGGATCTGGTCTTCGAACGCCTTCGCCGAGCCGGCGACGCTCGACGCCTGCGGATCGGCCGGCGCTGACAACGCCGTACCCGTCATCGGCAAGGTGCCGACAGCCTGCACCTGCCGCTTCGCCACGACCGCGAGCACGGCGAGGACGATCAGCAGCGACAGGATTCCGAAGACGGCCTTCATCGCTCACTCCCACTCGATGGTCGCGGGCGGCTTCGACGACACGTCGTAGGTGACGCGGTTGATGCCGCGCACCTCGTTGATGATGCGGCTCGACACCTTCTTCAGCAGCGCGTAGGGCAGCTCGGCCCAGTCGGCCGTCATGAAGTCGCTGGTCTGCACGGCGCGCAGGGCGACGACGTGCTCGTAGGTCCGGCCGTCGCCCATCACGCCGACGCTCTTCACCGGCAGGAAGACCGCGAACGCCTGGCTCGTCAGCGCGTACCAGCTCTGCTGGCTCGCGGGATCGATCGTGCCGCGCAATTCCTCGATGAAGATGGCGTCGGCGCGGCGCAGCAGGTCGGCGAATTCGCGCCTGACCTCGCCGAGGATGCGCACGCCGAGCCCGGGGCCGGGGAATGGATGGCGGTAGACCATGTCGTGCGGCAGGCCGAGCGCGACACCGAGTTCCCGCACCTCGTCCTTGAACAGCTCGCGCAATGGCTCGAGCAGCTTCAGGCCGAGCGTCTCGGGCAGTCCGCCGACGTTGTGGTGGCTCTTGATCGAGGCGCCTTTCTTGGTCTTGCCGCCACCTGACTCGATCACGTCCGGGTAGATCGTGCCCTGCGCCAGCCACTTCGCCTGCTTCAGCCTGGCGGCCTCCCGCGTGAAGACCTCGACGAACTCGCGGCCGATGATCTTGCGCTTCGCCTCCGGGTCGGACACGCCGGCGAGATGCCCGAGGAACTGCTCGCTGGCGTCGACGGCGATCACCTTGACGTGGAGTCGGTCGGCGAACATCTCCATGACCAGCCGCCCCTCGTCGAGGCGCAGCAAACCGTGGTCGACGAACACGCAGGTGAGCCGGTCGCCGATCGCCTTGTGGATCAGGGCCGCGGCGACGCTCGAATCGACGCCGCCCGACAGGCCGAGGATGACCTCGTCGTCGCCGACCTGCGCGCGGATCCTGGCCACCGCCTCGTCGATGTAGTTGCCCATCACCCAGTCGGGCCGGGCACCGGCGATATCGAGCACGAAACGTTCGAGCAGCTCGCGGCCCTTCACCGTGTGCGTGACCTCGGGGTGGAACTGGACGGCGTAGTAGCCACGGCTCTCGTCGGCCATGCCGGCGATCGGGCAGCTCGGCGTCGAGGCCATGAGCGTGAAGCCGGGGGGCAGCTGCGTCACCTTGTCGCCGTGGCTCATCCAGACCTTCAGCATGCCGTGGCCGGCATCGGTCGAGAAATCTTCCAGGCCCTGCAGCAGCCGGGTGTGGCCGCGCGCCCGCACCTCGGCGTAGCCGAACTCGCGGTGCGTGCTGGCCTCGACCTCGCCGCCGAGC
>CAZZVH010000553.1:0-2107 GCA_964657365.1 uncultured Burkholderiaceae bacterium | reverse complement strand
ACGGCATCGACATGCTGACGATCGGCCAGTACCTGGCGCCGAGCGGCCATCACCTGCCGGTGCGCCGCTACGTCCACCCAGACACCTTCCGCATGTTCGAGCGGGAAGCGCAGGCGATGGGCTTCACCCACGCCGCCGTCGGTGCGATGGTGCGGTCGAGCTACCACGCCGACCAGCAGGCGCACGCCGCCGGCGTCGCCGCGCTCCCGTGAGAGACGTCGCCTGACGTTCGACAGCGCCGGCCGGCACCGGCATTGAGCCCGACGCTGCTGGCGCTCGGCGCGATCGCGCTCTGGTCGACGCTGGCATCGCTCGGCGTCGCCCTCTCGCACGTGCCGCCGTTCCTGCTGACCGGCCTCGCGCTGGTCGTCGGCAGCATCCCGTCGTGGCCGCTCGCCCAGCACTGGCGGGTGCCGCCGACGACGCTGCTGCTCGGCATCTACGGCTTGTTCGCGTATCACCTGCTGCTGTTCATCGCGCTCCGGAACGCGCCCGCGGTCGAGGCCAATCTCGTCAACTACCTGTGGCCGCTGCTGATCGTCGTCCTCGCCCCCGTCGTGCTGCCCGGGATGGCGCTGCGGCCGGCGCACGTCGTCGCGGCGCTGGTCGGGTTCGCCAGCGCGGCGCTGGCCATCCTCGGCGGGCGCGATCTGACGGCCGGTTTCGCCTGGGGCTACCTGCCCGCTCTCGCCGCGGCATTCATCTGGGCCAGCTACTCGCTGCTCACCCGTCGGGTGCGCCGCTTCCCGACCGCGGCGGTCGGCCTGTTCGGCCTGGTGTCGGGCGTGCTGGCGCTGCTGTGCCATGCCGCCTTCGAGCCCGCCACGCCGCTGTCGCCGCGCGACATGCTGCTGATCGGCGCCGCGGGCCTGGGCCCGCTGGGCGCCGCGTTCTATCTCTGGGATGCCGCGTTGAAGCGCGGCGACCCGCGCCGCATCGGCGTCCTCAGCTACCTGACGCCGCTCGCCTCGACGCTGCTGCTCGTCGTCACGACCGGCAGGCCGCCGACGCTCTGGATCGCCGGAGCGGCGGTCCTCATCGTCGGCGCTGCGGTCGCGACTGTCCGGGCGCGCTGAAGCCGCCTCGTGGCGCCGCAAGGGGTGCCCTGCGCACCCATCGCACAATCGCGCTGAAGGCATGGCGCCTCGCCGAAGGGACACCGATGGAACGTAGACGACTCAACGCAGCCCTGGCCGCGGCTGGCCTGCTGGGCATGGCGCGCCTGGTGCATGCCGCCGTGACGACCGATGCCGATGCCGCCTCGGGCATCCGCGCCGCCCTCGAGCGTGGCGCCGCGTCGGCGGTGGCGCTGCTCGGCCGCCCGGATGGCTTTCTCGGCAACCCGAAGGTGCGGATCGAACTGCCGGGCTCCCTGAAGGACGCGGCGAAGATGTTGCGGTTCGCCGGCCAGCAGGGTCGCGTCGACGAGCTCGTCACGGCGATGAACCGCGCGGCCGAAGCGGCGGTGCCGGAAGCGAAGGCGTTGCTGGTCGCCGCCGTGAAATCGATGAGCGTGGGCGATGCGCGCCGCATCGTCGGCGGCGGCGACGATTCGGCGACGACGTTCTTCGCCGAGAAGACGCGCGCGCCGCTCGGCGAGAAGTTCCTGCCCATCGTCCAGCGGGAAACAGCGCGGGTCGACCTCGCCGCCCGCTACAACGCCGTCGCCGGCAAGGCGGCGGGGTTCGGCCTCGTCAAGGGCGACGACGCCAGCATCGACCGCTACGTCACGGGCAAGGCGCTCGACGGCCTCTTCACGATGATCGGCGACGAGGAGCGGAAGATCCGCCAGGATCCGATCGGCACCGGCAGTGCCCTGCTGGCGCGCGTGTTCGGCCGCTGAGGCGGCCTGCGCTCAGAGGCTGCGCGACAGCTCGAACATCAGCGCCGCCGGCAGCGAGCTGGCGACGACGTCGCGGCCGATCCGGGCCATTCTGGCGCCGTTGGTGCCCGACATCTCGAAGGTCGAGCCCTGCTCGAGGATCTCGATGAAGACGAAGTCCGGCACCTCGAGCAGGATCTCGTCGCGGAAGGCGCCGAAGCGCTCGCCGCGCTGGATCGAGTCGACGATGATGGCGTGCGGCAGGCCGTCCTTGCAGAAGCTCAC
>CAZZVH010000552.1:0-2113 GCA_964657365.1 uncultured Burkholderiaceae bacterium | reverse complement strand
GCACGACCGTGATGCGGCAGCCGCGCGACGCCAGCATGCGCAGGATGTTGTACTTGACGCCGAAATCGTAGGCGACGACGTGGAAGCGCGGCTCGCGCAGCTGGTCGTAGCCCACGCCGAGCGCCCAGACGGTCTGGTTCCACGCGTACGACTCGCGCACGCTGACCTCCCTGGCCAGGTCCAGGCCCGCCATGGACGGGGCGGAGCGCGCCTTGCCGATGGCCGCCTCGACGGTTGCCGCGCTGCTCGTCTCGCCGAGCGGCAGGCCGACGATGCAGCCGTTCTGCGCGCCGGTGCTGCGCAGCAGCCTGGTGAGACGGCGCGTGTCGATCCCGGCGATGGCGACCGTGCCTTGGCCGCGGAGATAGTCGCCGAGCGACGCCGTGCTCCGGAAGTTCGAAGCCAGCCGCGGCAGGTCCTTGACCACCAGGCCGGCGGCGAAGACCCGGCGCGATTCAGCGTCTTCCGGGGTCGTGCCGTAGCTGCCGATGTGCGGGTAGGTGAGCGTGACGATCTGCCGGCAGTAGCTCGGGTCGGTCAGGATTTCCTGGTAGCCGGTCAGCGCCGTGTTGAAGACCACCTCGCCCGACGTCTCGCCGGTCGCGCCGATCGACACGCCATGGAACACGGTGCCGTCGGCGAGGGCCAGGACAGCGTGGGCGTGGTCGGGCAGCAGTTGCGGGGACAAGGACACAGCTCCGGGGTGCGAGGCGGCGGGTGGGGCAAAACGCTGAGCCGTGGAGCGCGACCCGCCGTCGGGGGCCGCGCCGCGGCCGCCTCGACCACGATCGATATGGTCTGAGGCGGCAAATTGTAGCTGCCCGGCGCCCGCCCTCTCGCACGCGCCGCGCCTCTTGCATCCGCCCGACGTGGCCGCATGTTCGCGAGACGCCGGGAACTAGAATCGGCGCCAGGAATCCCAGTCAACGTCCCATCGCACGGAGGTCCCATGGATCCCAGATTGCAAACCATCGACATGGCCTATGCCGGCCCGATCGGCAGCGTCGAGCAGCGCAACCGCGTGCTCCGCAACACCTACTGGCTGCTCGCCCTCTCGATGGTGCCGACCGTGCTCGGCGCCTGGATCGGCGTCAGCACCGGCTTCATGGCGACGATGCGGCCGGGCATGAGCGCGATCCTGTTCCTGGCCGGCGCCTTCGGCTTCATCTTCGCGATCGAGAAGACCAAGAACTCGTCGGCCGGCGTGCCGGTGCTGCTGGGCTTCACGTTCTTCATGGGCCTGATGCTGTCTCGTCTGCTCGGCTTCGTGCTGGGCATGTCGAACGGCACCGGGCTGGTCATGACGGCGTTCGCCGGCACCGGCGTGATCTTCCTCGGCATGGCGACGCTGTCGACCGTCATCAAGCGCGATCTCTCGGCGATGGGCAAGTTCCTGTTCGTCGGCGTGATCATGCTGATCGTGGCCGGCATCGCCAACATCTTCCTGCAGTCGAGCGCGCTGATGATCACGTTGTCGGTCGTGGCGATCGGCATCTTCTCCGCATTCATCGTCTACGACCTGCAGCGCGTGAAGAACGGGCTGGAGACGAACTACATCACCGCGACGCTGGGCGTGTACATCAACCTGTACAACGTCTTCTCGAACCTGCTGGCGATCCTCGGCATCTTCGGCGGCAACCGCAACTAGAACCCGGCGCCAGCGGGCGCCCGGAATCGGAAAAGGCTCCTCAGGGAGCCTCTTTCGTTTCCGGATCGAGATCGAACACGGCGATGCTCTCGACGTGCGCGGTGTGCGGGAACATGTTGATCGCGCCGGCAGCCGTGCACCGATACCCGGCACGGTGCACCAGCAGGCCGGCGTCGCGGGCGAGGGTCGCCGGATTGCAGCTGACGTAGACGATGCGTGCCGGCGCCGCCCAGCCGGCGACCGGCGCCTCGGCCAGATCGGCCAGTGCCTTGACGATCGCGAACGCGCCTTCGCGCGGTGGATCGATCAGCCAGCGCTGCGCTTCGCCGAGCGCGACCATCTCGTCGGCAGTGATCTCGAACAGGTTGCGCTCGACGAAGCGGGTCGTCGCGCCGGCGCCGTTCAAGGCTGCCGCCTCGCGGGCTCGCGCGACCAGCGCGGCGCTGCCTTCGATGCCGAGCACCG
>CAZZVH010000551.1:0-2123 GCA_964657365.1 uncultured Burkholderiaceae bacterium | reverse complement strand
AGCCGCTGGCTGGGCTGCAGGCGCGACAGCCGCACCAGCTGCGCCTGCGTCGCGGCGCTGCTCACCGCCGCGGCCGTCTGCGCCGAGACGTCGTCGCGCCGGTTCGCCGCGTCCCGAGCGGCCTGCGTCGCGGAGAGGCTCTCCAGGCGCGCGATCGCCGCGGTCAGGTTGTCCCGCTGGCGGGCACGCGTTTCTTCCCGGCTGAAATCCAGGCCGTAGACATACGCCTGCGCGGTGAATCCGCCGGCCCGCTGGATCAGGCTCTTCAGCGTTTCGGTGGGCTGCAGCTGATAGACCCCGGGTGCATTGACTTCCCCTTCGATGCTGACCAGACGCGTCTGCTTCGACACCGGCACCTGCACGTCTTTCTGGCTGTAGACCGTGACGACGTCGCCTGGCTGCAAGGCCACGTTGTCGATGTCGCCCTTTTCGAGAACGGCCCTGCCGAGATTGAAGGCGATCACCTGGGTGGTGAGGTCGGGGTTGAGCCGCTCGACGGTCGCGTAGTCCCAGTTCAGGTCGTCGAACAACGCCGCCGGCGTGCGGCGCGCGCGCGCCACGGCGACGCGATCCTGGGTTTGCGCATCGCTGCGGTCGCTCGCCGACGGCTCCGGCGCGTCGGCGGCCCCGTTGACGCGGGTGGAGCTCGTCGTCCCGGCGCGATCGGCGCCCTGTGCAGTCAGCCGGCCGCTTCTCGAGCCGTCGCCGTTGGCCGGCGTGGCGGCGTTGCCGGAGCGGCCCGGATTGTCGTCGTCGAGCGTCTGGACGAGCAGGTTCTTGCGGCGATAGAAGTCGGGCGAGATCAGCGCGTCGCGGTCCGGGATCAGGTCGCGGACGCGCATGCCCGGCGTGAACGGATAGCGGAGCGGCTGCGCGACGTGGCCGGTGAGCGTCACCGCGTTCGCGAACTGCGGCGAGATCGCGAGCAGCGTCAGGATGTCGCCGTCACGCATCGGCTTCTGCAGGCCGGTCGCGTCGAGCCGGAGGGTCTCCACGAACCGCGAGGCGAGCGGCTGCGACGGGTCGATGCGCTCGAGCTGCGCCCGGTTTAGGTTGGCCAGGATGGGCGCGCCGCCGGCATAGCGCAGCACGTCGCGCAACGGTTCCTGCGCCGTCTTGAGCTCGAAGATCGCCGGCGTGTCGAGTGCGCCGGCGAGGGCGACACGGGCCCCGGCAGGCTGGAAGACGATCACGTCGCCCGCCGCCAGCTGGACGTCCTTCGACTTGTCGCCCTGGACCAGGAAATCGTAGACGTCGAGCTCCGAGATGACCTTGCCGTCGCGGCGCAGCAGGACGCTGCGCATCGAGCCGCTCGACGACGGGCCGCCGGCGGCGACCACCGCCGAGAGCAGCGTCGACTGGCTGGAGAGGGTCACGACGCCGGGCCGGCGTGCCGGGCCGACGACGAACACCCGCAGCCCGCGCAGCTGGCCGAGCGACACGCTCAGGTCGAAGTTGGTGAAGAGACGGCCGATCTGTGCGCGCAGGTTGCGTTCCAGGTCCGAGACCTTGACGCCGGCGACGTTGAAGCTGCCGACCTTCGGCAGGTTGAGCATGCCGTTGCGGTCGACCGTGCTGCGGTAGTCGATGTCGATCGAGCCCCAGGCCCGCGTCACGATCTCGTCGCCCGGGCCGATCGTGTAGTCGGCCGAGACCGGCACGTTGTCCAGCGACTGGAAGGTGTCGGCGGTGTCGGCGAAGAACCGGGCGCCGAAGATCGGCAGCAACCGGCCGGTCGCGCCCTCGACGAAACGCTGGAACTCCCCCGGCTTGGCCGGAGGCTCGCTGCGGCGCGGAGGCGCCTGGTTGGAGCCGCCGTTGCCGCCTCGGTCATCGGCGCCGTTGCGACCGGCGCTGCCGTTGTTCCGGCCGTTCGTGAGGCCGCTGTCGCCGTTCGACGGGGTGCGCCCGGAGGGCACGGCGCCTGCGGCGTTGCCGTTCATGCCGCCATTGCCGGCGTTGCCGCCGGGGTTGTCGTTGCGTGCCGGATAGCCCGGCGTCGAGACGGTGCCGGTGTCGGGCTGATCGTCGGCGGCACGCGCCGGGGCGACGACCAGCAACGCGACGCAAGCCAGCCAGGCGGCGGGCGACAGGAAGGATCGAACGTGTCGGAGCAACGTCAT
>CAZZVH010000550.1:0-2128 GCA_964657365.1 uncultured Burkholderiaceae bacterium | reverse complement strand
AAGGCCTGCGCTTCGCCATCCGCGAAGGCGGCCGCACCGTCGGTGCCGGCGTCGTGGCCAAGATCCTGGAGTGAGATTCAAGAGGGGCGTAGCTCAATTGGCAGAGCGCTGGTCTCCAAAACCAGAGGTTGGGGGTTCGATGCCCTCCGCCCCTGCCACCGGCAGGCATTGACGGTCCGGCATCCGGGAACACATTTTGGCAACGCAGACATCACCGAACGTCGAGACGGTCTCGACCAGCGCCGACAAGGCCAAGCTGGCAGCCGCCGGCGTGCTCGTCGTCGGCGCGGTCGTGGCGTTCTACATGCTCGGCCCGCAGGACCTGTGGGTGCGCATCGCCGCGCTGCTCGTGCTGCTGATCGTCGCCGCCGCCGCGTTCTTCTCGTCGGAGCCCGGCAAGCAGCTCATCGCCTACGGGAAAGACTCCGTTCGCGAGGTCAAGAAGGTCGTCTGGCCGACGCGCAAGGAAGCGCTCCAGATGACCGGCTACGTGTTCGCCTTCGTCGTCATCATGGCGCTCTTCCTCTGGTTGACCGACAAGACGCTCGAGTGGTTGCTGTACGACCTGATCCTCGGCTGGAAGCGCTGAAGGAGCGAGAACAATGACAGCAGAAGCCGTGACACCCGCCGTGACTCCCGAGTCGTTCGCCGCCACCGCCAACAAGCGCTGGTACGTCGTCCACGCCTACTCGGGCATGGAAAAGGCGGTCGAGCGCAATCTCCGCGAACGGATCGACCGCTCGGAGATGAAGGAGAAGTTCGGCCGCATCCTGGTGCCGATGGAAGAGGTCGTCGAGCTGAAGAACGGCAAGCGGTCGGTCAGCGAGCGGCGCTTCTTCCCGGGCTACGTGCTGGTCGAGATGGAGATGGGCGACGACACCTGGCACCTGGTGAAGCACACCGGCAAGGTGACGGGCTTCGTTGGCGGCGCCAAGACGCGCCCCTCGCCGATCTCCGAAGCCGAGGTGCTGAAGATCGTCTCCCAGATGCAGGAAGGCGTCGAGAAGCCGCGGCCCAAGGTGCAGTGGGAAGTGGGCGAGACCGTGCGCATCAAGGAAGGCCCGTTCACCGACTTCAACGGCTCCGTCGAAGACGTCAACTACGACAAGTCGAAGGTCCGCGTGGCCGTCACCATCTTCGGCCGGGCGACCCCGGTCGAGCTCGATTTCGCGCAGGTCGAGAAAATCTGATCCATCGGCGGAAGACGGGCGCCACCCGGCGTCTTCCGCCTCGTTTGTTGTCCGGGATGCAAGACGAGGAGCCGAGCAGGTTTGCCCTGCAACGCGTCTGAACTCGAATCAAGGAGCCTTTCATGGCAAAGAAGATCGTCGGCTTCATCAAGCTGCAAGTACCGGCCGGCAAGGCCAATCCATCGCCGCCGATCGGCCCGGCGCTCGGCCAGCGCGGACTCAACATCATGGAGTTCTGCAAGGCCTTCAACGCGCAGACGCAGGGCATGGAGCCGGGCCTCGTGCTGCCGGTCGTCATCACCGCGTTCGCCGACAAGTCGTTCACCTTCATCCTCAAGACGCCGCCCGCGTCGGTGCTGATCAAGAAGGCGCTGAAGCTCGAGAAGGGCTCGTCGAAGCCGCATCTCGACAAGGTCGGCAAGCTGACCCGCGCGCAGATCGAGGAGATCGCCAAGGCCAAGCAGCGTGACCTGACCGGCGCCGACCTCGATGCCGCCGTGCGCACCGTCGCCGGCACGGCCCGCTCGATGGGCATCACCGTGGAAGGGATGGTCTGATCATGGCAACCGAAGCAACCAAGACCCAGGGCAAGCTGACCAAGCGTCAGAAGGCCACCGCAGGCAAGGTCGACACGACCAAGCTGTACCCGCTCGAGGGCGCCCTGGCGCTCGTCAAGGAGTGCGCGACCGCGAAGTTCGACGAATCGATCGACGTCGCCGTCCAGCTCGGCATCGACGCCAAGAAGTCCGACCAGGTCGTTCGCGGCGCGGTCGTGATGCCCAGCGGCACCGGCAAGACCAAGCGCGTCGCCGTGTTCGCGCAAGGCGCCAAGGCCGAGGAGGCCAAGGCCGCCGGCGCCGACATCGTGGGCATGGAAGACCTGGCCGCCGAGATCAAGGCCGGCAAGATGGACTTCGACGTCGTCATCGCCTCGCCCG
>CAZZVH010000549.1:0-2130 GCA_964657365.1 uncultured Burkholderiaceae bacterium | reverse complement strand
TTCGGCATGGGCATCGACAAGCCCGACGTGCGCTTCGTCGCCCACCTCGACCTGCCGAAGAACATCGAGGGCTACTACCAGGAGACCGGCCGAGCCGGCCGCGACGGCCTGCCCGCCGATGCCTGGATGGCCTACGGCCTGGCCGACGTCGTGAACCAGCGCCGCATGATCGACGAGAGCCCGGCTGGCGAGGAGTTCAAGCGCAACCAGCGCGGCAAGCTCGACGCCCTGCTCGCGCTCGCCGAGGCGCACGACTGCCGGCGAGTGCGCCTGCTCTCCTATTTCGACGAAGAGAGCGTGCCCTGCGGCCCGCTGCAGAACGCCTGCGACAACTGCCGCACCCCGCCGGCGACGTGGAACGCCACGGAAGCGGCGCGCATGGCACTCAGCTGCGTCTACCGCATCGAGCAGCAGTCGGGGCATCACTTCGGCGCGGTCCATCTCATCGACGTGCTGCGTGGCAAGACCACCGACAAGGTGATCCAGCACGGCCATGCCCGGCTCAGCACGTTCGCGATCGGCGCGGCGACATCGGAGGCCGAATGGCGGACGGTGTTCCGCCAGCTCGTCGCGCTCGGCCATCTCGCGACCGAAGGCGAGTACGGCACGCTCGGCCTGACGGCGTCGTCGCGGGTCGTGCTGCGCGGCGAGATCACGCTGATGCTGCGCGAGGCGACAGCCGCGCCGTCGAGCTCGAAGTCGGGGCGAAAACGTGGCGGCGCGGCCGGAGCGTCTGGCGCTGCCAAACCGCCGCCGCGGCCGCTCGACGAGGCGGGTCTCGAGCGCTTCACCGCGCTCAAGGCCTGGCGCGCCGAGATCGCCAAGGCGCACAACCTGCCGGCCTACGTCGTCTTCCACGACGCCACGCTGGCCGAGATGGCCGACACGCGGCCGGCCTCGCTCGACGAGCTGGCATCGATCAGCGGCGTCGGCGCGAAGAAGCTCGATGCGTACGGCGAAGACATCCTGAGGGTGCTCGCCGGCGGGTGAGCATCGACGCGAGCGGGCAAGACACGCTGCGCGATTTCTCGGCCGCGGATCACCCCGATGGGCGAGGCTGGCCGTATCAGCAGCGCATCCGGCAGACTTCGCGCTCGCCATGGCTTCACTCCTCCCCACTTCCGCTGCCGTACCGGCCGCGTCCGACGATGCCGACGCGACCGGCGACGACGCGCTCATGACCGCCTTCGCCGGCGGTGACGCGGGAGCCTTCGAGCGCCTCTACGCGCGGCACCAGGCGGCTCTCTACCGCTACGTCCGCCGTTTGCTCGGCAGGCAGCTGCCGGCCCAGGCCGACGAAGTGTTCCAGGACACCTGGCTGAAGGTGGTGAACGCGCGCGACCGCTGGGCGCCGCAAGGCGCGACGTTCCGCACCTGGCTGTTCACGCTGGCGCACCACCGCGCGATCGATCTGCTGCGCCGGAGCGGCCGCGAAGTGGCGCTCGACGCGTACGACGGCGACGACGGCGAGCCCTGGCAGCCGGACGCCGTCGCCTGGCAGCACTGGCCGGCGCCCGCCGGCAGCGCGCCTCAGGCCGAAGACCTCGCCTTCTGGAAGCGCGCCGGCGAAAAGCTGCTCGTCTGCCTGGACCAGCTGCCGATCGCCCAGCGCAGCGCCTTCCTGCTGCACCACGACGACGGCCTCGCCCTCGACGAGGTCGCACGCGCTCTCGAAGTCGGCTTCGAGACGGCGAAGACGCGGCTGCGCTACGCGATGAGCAAGCTGCGCACGTGCATGGGCGCCTACCTCGAGCCGTTGCGCCCGGGAAGCACGACATGAGTGGCCCGCCACTGCCACCTTCGTTGTCGTCCTCGCCGGCCGACGGACCGCCGGGCCCGCGCGAGGCCGAGCGCGACGCGTGGCTGCACGCGGCCCTGCGCCATGCGCCCGATGCCGACGCCGCGCCACCGGATGCGCTCCGCAAGTCCATCCTCGACGAAGCGCGGGCGGCGGCGTTCGCCCATGCCCAGGCCGCGAGTCGGCAGCAGGCGACGCGCACTGCGGCGGTGGACGGTGCACGCGGGCTCGACGCGCGCGGCTTGATCCGCGCCGCCGGTGCGTTCTGGTCCTGGCTGGCACGCCCTGCCGTGGCCACCGGCTTCGCCAGCGTCATGGCGGCGACGCTGGTC